>NZ_JAMXXZ010000002.1:0-265947 GCF_024129285.1 Acinetobacter sp. S4397-1 | reverse complement strand
TGGTGGGTCTGACAAGACTTGAACTTGTGACCCCACGCTTATCAAGCGTGTGCTCTAACCAACTGAGCTACAGACCCTCAGATACATCAATGAAGAACAACTTGTTGTGGATTCTTACCAATCGTCAATCTTTCGTTAAGGAGGTGATCCAGCCGCAGGTTCCCCTACGGCTACCTTGTTACGACTTCACCCCAGTCATTGGCCACACCGTGGTGAACGTCCTCCCGAGGGTTAGACTATCCACTTCTGGTGCAACAAACTCCCATGGTGTGACGGGCGGTGTGTACAAGGCCCGGGAACGTATTCACCGCGGCATTCTGATCCGCGATTACTAGCGATTCCGACTTCATGGAGTCGAGTTGCAGACTCCAATCCGGACTACGATCGGCTTTTTGAGATTAGCATCACATCGCTGTGTAGCAACCCTTTGTACCGACCATTGTAGCACGTGTGTAGCCCTGGCCGTAAGGGCCATGATGACTTGACGTCGTCCCCGCCTTCCTCCAGTTTGTCACTGGCAGTATCCTTAAAGTTCCCACCCGAAGTGCTGGCAAATAAGGAAAAGGGTTGCGCTCGTTGCGGGACTTAACCCAACATCTCACGACACGAGCTGACGACAGCCATGCAGCACCTGTATCAGAGTTCCCGAAGGCACCAATCCATCTCTGGAAAGTTCTCTGTATGTCAAGGCCAGGTAAGGTTCTTCGCGTTGCATCGAATTAAACCACATGCTCCACCGCTTGTGCGGGCCCCCGTCAATTCATTTGAGTTTTAGTCTTGCGACCGTACTCCCCAGGCGGTCTACTTATCGCGTTAGCTGCGCCACTAAAGCCTCAAAGGCCCCAACGGCTAGTAGACATCGTTTACGGCATGGACTACCAGGGTATCTAATCCTGTTTGCTCCCCATGCTTTCGCACCTCAGCGTCAGTATTAGGCCAGATGGCTGCCTTCGCCATCGGTATTCCTCCAGATCTCTACGCATTTCACCGCTACACCTGGAATTCTACCATCCTCTCCTATACTCTAGCCCCCCAGTATCGAATGCAATTCCCAAGTTAAGCTCGGGGATTTCACATCCGACTTAAAGAGCCGCCTACGCGCGCTTTACGCCCAGTAAATCCGATTAACGCTCGCACCCTCTGTATTACCGCGGCTGCTGGCACAGAGTTAGCCGGTGCTTATTCTGCGAGTAACGTCCAGCACTCCTGGGTATTAACCAGGGTACTCTCCTCCTCGCTTAAAGTGCTTTACAACCAAAAGGCCTTCTTCACACACGCGGCATGGCTGGATCAGGGTTCCCCCCATTGTCCAATATTCCCCACTGCTGCCTCCCGTAGGAGTCTGGGCCGTGTCTCAGTCCCAGTGTGACGGATCATCCTCTCAGACCCGTTACAGATCGTCGCCTTGGTAGGCCTTTACCCCACCAACTAGCTAATCTGACTTAGGCTCATCTATTAGCGCAAGGTCACAAGTGATCCCCTGCTTTCCCCCGTAGGGCGTATGCGGTATTAGCGCTCCTTTCGGAACGTTGTCCCCCACTAATAGGCAGATTCCTAAGTATTACTCACCCGTCCGCCGCTAGGTTCCAGTAGCAAGCTACCTTCGCCCCGCTCGACTTGCATGTGTTAAGCCTGCCGCCAGCGTTCAATCTGAGCCATGATCAAACTCTTCAGTTTAAAATCAGTAGTGCCTAAAGGACACCAATCTTGGCTCATCAATTTTCTGACAAATTCTCTCAAATAAACTTCGAGTAATTTAAACCAATCAATCAATGATAATATTTCGATCAATCAACCAGTAAAAATCCACACAAGTTGTTCTTCATAATCTCTTAATGATCTTCTTAAAACCTCGTCAGTTTTAAGTCCAACTTAATGACTTAACTTTTCGTTTGGTGCATTGCGTTGGTGTGCTGCGTATTCTATACAGTTTCAAAACGAGCGCAAGTGCTTTTCTTAAAAATATTCAAAAAACGCCACTACCTGCTTACTTTTTAACCCAAAAAGTTATTTTTAACACTTTTTCAGAGTTTTTCTAGCTACTTCTGCATTTAAACTTTAAGCAAATGTGAATTTGCTCAAACTTCTTAAATAAAAAAGGATCAAAATTACTGTTGATCCTTATCTCCTAACTCTTAAAAGCTTAATTAGCCTGTTCAGCAAGCCACGCCATGAATTTCTGGCGTTCACTCTTAGATGCTTTTTTCCATAACTCAACCATTTGCTGATCACTACTGCTATTTAGAGCCAAGCTCTGTTGAGCTGATACCGTTGCAACCACAGGTTTAACTGTATGTTGTGTATATATAGCTGCGGGTTGATTGACTGGTATTGTAACTTCCCCTCCACTTAAGTCGTTGGCATTATCCCAACCCCCACCTCCAAACCATCGTTTAGAAGAGGCTTTTGCTCCTGCTTGCTGAACCAATAGTTGCTGATTAGCATTATATAAACCGATAATAGGTTGATCTTTATACGCTTTCGCTTCATCAAAATCTTGTGGTGCATTAATTAAGGCCAGGTTATAAGCCTCGCCATCTTTTAATTCTGGAGTTTTGATCGTTACCACGCCCGATTTTAAAATATCATGTGAACTATCATGATGTTGAAAGAACTCATTATAGCGAGCGCTAATCGTATTCACGCCCGGATCAATTTTATAAGTCTGATTTGAACGTAATAAGCCTGAATTTACCTTCTGATCATTCACCGCAACAATTTTAATTTCTTCAGGTACAGTTAAAGTGACCATTGAAAAAGCTGACGTACTGCCAAGTAATGCCATTGTCACTGTTGTGATACGTAAACCCATACTCTCTACTCATTGAATGATTCTTAAAAGTTCAGTTGCACTATGCCGTGTATAAATGTCAACTTTATGACAAACATTTCATTTATATTGCAGTTGCATCAATCTGGAAATTTTAGAAACGACAAATATAAAAAAAGAAGCAACAATGTGCTTCTTTTTAGCTTTCCACCCAATTATGCAAAAATCTTAAAGCGATCAGCATCATCTACAAAGGTTTTTTCACCCGCTGGCGCTTCGATTGAACCAAAGACCAACTGAGCACGCAGCTTCCAATTAGATGGCACATTAAAAGTTTTGGCAACTTCTTCATCAATAATTGGATTATAGTGTTGCAAGGAAGCCCCAATATTTCTTTCTGCTAATGCTGTCCAGGTTGCGAACTGAGCAATACCCGTAGAATGTTCTGACCAGTCCGGAAAGTGATCTGCATAGAGTGCAAACTGTTCTTGCAGAGATTTTACAATATCTTGATCTTCATAAAATAATGCTGTGCCATAACCCGCTGCAAAACCGTTAATTTTGGTATTGGTACCTTCAAAAGCCTCAGCAGATATGAGATCACGTAAGGTTTCGCGAACAATATTCCAGAACTTTTCATGTGACTCACCGAACAGAATCACGACACGTGAAGTTTGGGAGTTAAAAGCTGACGGGCTATGCTTGACTGCATCTTTAATAATGTTTTCAATTTCTGCCTGTTCCAGGCTCACGTTTTTACCAATTGCATAAATAGTACGACGTTGTTTGATCTCATTCAAAAATGCCATGAATCCACCTTTATCTATTCTGTTTATTAAAATTAATAAAGCCATCTTAGGCATTTTTCTGCTTTTAAACAGCCTTATTTCAATAACAATGCGTTTTATTTATAGAACATTCTTTATAGCACTAAAATTGATGAATTGTATCTGGCGCCTTGACCCCCTCGTCTTGCTTGACATAATTTAAATTTAGCTAAAAACCTGAAAAAACTCCTGCTCCGGCTGCTTTACTTTTTCTGCGATAGTTTCTTCAATTGAACCAAAACATAATTGAGCCCGCAGCAGCCAGTTTGGATCTATTTGAAAATGCTCACCAACCCGGCGATCAATCTGCGGGTTATAATGCTGTAGTGAAGCCCCCACGCCAGCAGATGCAAGAGCCGTCCAGGCTGCGTATTGCACCATACCCGAACTTTGCTCAGACCAGACCAGAAAGTCTTCTGCGCTGAATGGTACTTTCTTTTGTAGCTGCTGAATCACTTGCTGATCTTCATAGAATAAGATCGCCCCCAAGGCATTTCGGCACTGATTTAGCTTAACTTCAACGCCTTCATAAATCTGGGGAGGTACATACTGTCGTTGTACATCTTTTACAATATCCCAGAACTGATGATGTGAATCACCAAATAACACCACGACTCGCGCAGTTTGTGCATTATATGCGGAAGGGCAGCTTTTTACGGCTTCCTCAATCAGTTCGGTCAAATAGGCCTGACTGTGCTGCACCCGTTTTCCTAATTGATAAATACTACGGCGTTTTTTTAACTGTTCAACAAATGGTATCTGCTGATGTTCAGATATTTTTTGTTTTCTTGAAATTTTAAAATCTTTAGTTAAATCGGTTGTTAATACATGACCAATCTTGTTAAGCAATGCCATCTTATCCCCCAAAGCCCGAGCTATATTACATCTGGCAAATTCCCTACAATTATAATGGCTTTAAGTCAGCAGATTAGTTTTCTGAAATTTCTAGTGTTGTTTTTTAAAACACTTAATTTCTTTAAAAACAATAAACTCCGCATTTAGCGGAGTTTATGTGATGCAGCCTGCATTCCTTATTTTTCAGTTTCAAAAAGCGCAGCTACAAAAGACTTGGCCGAGAAAGGACGTAAGTCATCAATTTTCTCACCCACCCCAATAAAACGAATGGGTACATGAGTGCGGCTAGCGATATTAAACAACACCCCACCTTTAGCTGTACCATCGAGTTTGGTGATGGTTAAGCCGGTTAAGCCGACTGCTTCATCAAACATTTCAACCTGGTTAATCGCATTTTGACCTGTACCGGCATCGACCACCAGCATGACTTCATGAGGTGCAGTCGCATCAATTTTCTGCATAACACGTTTTACTTTGGTCAACTCCTGCATCAAGTGACCTTTGTTATGCAAACGTCCGGCAGTATCAGCAATCAACACGTCCACGCCTTTGGCACGTGCACTTTCAAATGCATCGAAAATGACAGAGGCAGAGTCAGCACCATGACCTTGGGCCACAACCTGAATATTATTACGCTCACCCCAGATTTGTAATTGCTCGGTTGCCGCAGCACGGAAAGTATCGCCCGCCGCCAGCATGACTTTTTTACCTTCACCTTGCAAACGTTTTGCCAGCTTACCGATAGTTGTAGTTTTACCTACGCCATTCACCCCCACCACCAAAATCACATATGGTGATTTGTTCGGATCAATGTGCAGAGGCTTGACACGTGGCGCCAGCAAAGCCACCAGTTCTTCCTGAAGTGCCTTATAAAGTGAATGTGAATAAATCAGATCACCACGTGCAGTACGTTCCGTCAGGTTGGCAATAATTGTTTTAGTGGCTTCTACTCCAATATCTGCCACTAATAACTGCTCTTCGACTTCCTCTAATAGCTCATCATCAATTTCTTTACCACCAATCAGGATATTCACCATACCATCCGCAAGGTTTTTACGGGTCTTGGTTAATCCTTCTTTCATCCGACTAAAGAAACCACCCTTTGCAGCAGATTCTTCTGCCTGAACTTCCTCTGCTCCAGGTGTCGATGGGAGGGTCTCACTGCCCTGTGTCTCCACTGATGCTTCTACAATCGGCACATTAACCGCAGGTAAACTCGGTAATGTGACATCATCATCTCCGATATCAGCATCAATCAAAAATTTGTTTTGCCCAGTAGATTGCTGTTGCATGCCGAATCCTTGAAAAGCATTGCGTTAAAAAATAGGATTCTACCATAACTTGGGCCTTTTTGAGCTAGCAATCCAATCGCCCAACAAAGACAGCAAAAAGTTACAAGCTGTGGTTGCTTTCAGTCCGACATTTATTAAAAATAACGATAAATACAAATATATTCAGGAAGATCGAGTGTTCAACTCCCGACTTACCACTTCCTCTTATTTTAAATTACTCAGACAGAGTTTTTATCCTGTCACCACTCTTCTCATAAGTTTGGGTTTAACCCAAGCTTATGCTCAAACCAGCAGTGAACTTTCACGTACGACTTTTGAAACCACTTTAAGCAATGGTTTAAAAGTGATTATCCGGGAAGATCATCGCGCGCCCATGGTGATGACCCATATCTGGTACAAAGTAGGCAGCTCAGACGAATCCGGCAATATTCTGGGTGTATCTCATGTCCTGGAACATATGATGTTCAAAGGCACAGCCAAGGTTCCCAATGATGAATTTACTCGCCTTAGCCGAATTTATGGTGGCAGCATCAATGCAGCAACCTTTACCAATTACACCAATTATTATCAGCTTTATCCCAAAGCCTACTTTCCCTTAGCGCTGGAACTTGAAGCTGATCGCATGAGTAATCTTTTATTAAGGCAACAGGACTTCAAACCTGAAATCAAAGTAGTCATGGAAGAACGGCGTCAACGTACCGAAGACAATCCTCTCGCACGTGCTTTTGAACGCTTTAAATGGATTAGTTATCCTACCAGTCATTATCGCCAGCCAGTGATTGGCCATATGAAAACTTTGAATAATATTCAGTTAAATGATGTGAAAAAATGGTATCGGGACTGGTATACACCCAACAATGCCATTCTGGTGATTGTCGGAGATGTTGAATCAGAAACTGCATTGCAGCAGGTACAAAAATATTTTGGCGATATTCCTTCACGCCCTACACCACCCCGTAATGATGTACTGGAATTTGAACAGCCGGGCTATCGGCATATGGAAATAACCACCGATGTACAGGTACCAAACCTGTATATGACCTGGAATGTAAAGTCTCTAGCGAGTGCCGAAAATCCCCAAGATGCCTATACCCTCAGTATCATTCGCAGCCTGCTGGATAGTGGGATTTCTTCACGCTTGCAAGATCGTTTAGTACGTGATCGCAAAGTCTTGACCTCTGTTAACGCCACTTATGATCCTTATAATCGCGGTGACAGTATTTTTGGAATTTCAGCTTTGCCAGCCCCTGACATTTCTCTGGAAGAAGCACAAACAGCCATTCAGCAGGAAATTGAACTGTTAAAAACTCAGATAGTTTCCACACAGGAACTTGAACGCATCAGCACGCGCTTTATCTCTAGTTTAATCTACAGCCAGGATGATATTGCCGGGCAGGCAAAAATCATAGGCAATCTGGAGGTCAACGGTTTAAGTTACCGCTTGATTGATGCATTACCCACACACTATGCAAGTGTCAGTGCCGAAGATATCCAGCATGTAGCAAATACCTACTTTGTGCGTGATAATCTGAGTACGCTCTACATTATACCTGAACAGAAAAGCCAACAATAATGACGCATATGCCTTCTATTCGCTGTTTTCTTTTGCTAGTCAGTGTGAGTTTTAGTCCTACTCTATGGGCAGAAAGTTATTTAAGTGCCGAAGTTGGTGTAAACAGCTCTCCTGATCAGTTGACATCAGTTCCACTATTGCAAAGTTTAAAGAAGCTGAATTTAGAACAGACCTTCCAGGCACCTCATATTCATGATCTCAACAATCGTTACAAGGTACGCACCCTGTTTGTAGAAACTCGAGATCTGCCGATGGTCGATATTCAGCTGACTTTTAATGCGGGCGCAGCACGTGATCAGGAAATTGCACCCGGCTTATACGGACTATCAAATATGGCAGCCAAGTTGATGCGTGAAGGTACAGAAGATTATACCGCCAATCAGATTGCTGCCGTACTTGATCAGGCTGGTGCACAATTGAGTATGCAAGCTTATCGGGATATGTTCATTGTCCATTTACGTTCACTATCCGATCCTCAAAAGCTGGAACCTGCCTTAAGCATGATGATGGAAATACTGAATCATGCCTCCTTTAAAAGCTCCAGTATTAACCTTGTCTTAAGTAATACCCAGGTGGGCCAGAAACAGCTACAAGAAAATCCAAGCCGCTTAATGAACATCCGTTTCTACCGTACACTTTATGGTAAACACCCATATGCAGAACCAATTAGTGGGACGCAAGGCAGTACCAGAAAAATAACAGCCGACTTGTTGAAAAAATTTCGTGATCAGTTTGTGGTCGCACAGAATATGAATATTGCGATTACCGGAAAACTCACTCCAAAACAGGCATTAAATTTATCAGAACGCATTGCAGGCAACATACGGCAAGGTTCAAAAGCTGCACCTTTACCTGAACCTGAACTCAAAACTGGTCTGGAGGTGGCACATTTACCCTATCAGTCTTCGCAGGCGTATGTCATTTTCGGGCATTTAGGACCAACACGCTCTAGTGAAGACCGTCTGGCGCTTGAAGTCGCTAACCGGATGTTTGGCGGCGGAGGCTTTCACTCGGTCTTGATGCAGGAGTTACGCATCAAACGAGGCTTTACTTATAGTGCCAACAGCTCCTTTACTTTTAGTCAGGCACCGGGGGTATTTAGTTTTCAATATTCTACCCGGCAGGATCAACTTCTTGAGAGTATACAAGTCGCGCATCGGGCATTTATTGATTTTGTCCGGCAACCTATTGATCAAAAGCGCCTGGAGGAAACCAAGGCCGGCATGTTGCGCGCCTTTCCTAACAACTACAGTAGCAATGCAACCATTAATGCCCAGTTGGGCACAATGGGCTTTTATGATGAGAAAGCAGATTATTTATCTAGCTATCCTGAGCGACTCAGCAAAATCAGTGCAAGGGATGTACAAGATTCAGTGCGCAAGCACTTACATCCGGAAAATGTCAGCCTAGTAATAGTCAGCAAGGAGCTGGACAGTGCTCAACTAAAAATGCACCTGCAACACAATCTGCTTGAGACCCGTTCTGGTGAAGTAGTATCCAGTAAAAACTAGGGATTTTCTAGAGAGATTGGTGGCAGCTGATGCGCACGTAAAGACTCTCGCTGATAGGCGTGCATCAGTTTCAGATATTGTCCTCGGGAAATCTGCTCTTGCTTTAATAGCAGCTGTGCCATGTCCTGGGTTTGTGGCAAGTTATGCTGCTCGGACAATTGCAGCAACTGATTCAACTGCGCCGCTGTTAAAGGACGATACAATGCAAAGGTGGCTAGAGCTAAAATCACCACAACAATAAAAATCACAACCGTATTATAAATTTGTTCAAGCTGAATCTTGCTGAAAAAATCACTAATTTTTTTGCTATCTATAGCCATACACTACCTCAAGTTAAAAGTAGTGTATGGCTGCAGTTACTGAAGTTCAAGTCATGAATCCGAATATCCATCACCTGCTGAAATGCTATACAGCGATTAATTCAGCCGCTCAAACACACTCCAGGCAATGACAAACGCTACCAGAGCAAGCACCAGGAAAATTGCAAATTTGCTTAGACCTGCCTCTGCTTCTGGTGGATGCCAGCGGTCTTCTGTTGCAATTCGAACCAGTTCAGTATTGTAGAGTTTATAAAACTGTGCTCGCTGATTCTCATCCAGGGCACGGGTGAAATCATAAACTTCTTTACGCTGAGCCAGACCAAAATGCCCTAAATGTGCATGCCTATCATAAATCACATTATCGAGTTTCTGGCGATGTAAGTCTGCAAGCTGGAGGACCTGACCAGCTGTAGGTGGCATGTCAAAAGTAATACCATCCAATATTCTTGTGCTCATCATTTTTCTCCTTTCTTGTTTCTTGTCTTATTAAAATTTATACTATTAAAAATTATAAGTGTGTATAGTTTAATCATGTAAACTATAATACTGATAACAAAGCTTCAACAATAATTGACTTTTCAATCATTCTGTAATATTAGTTTAATAATACTTAGCTATACTTGTATGTAGACTTAGTTAAAGTCGATCCTGTAATCATAATTAAAATTAAGGAGTTTTTATATGATACAACAAATCTCTCAACATGACTTAGAGCATCTGTATGCTGATGCAGTCAATACGATCCAATCACAAATGAACTTTGTAGATGCAGTCAAACAACTAGAAGATGCAGCGCGTGCTGGTCATGGTAAAGCAGCTCTCTTTTTAGCAGAACTGTATTACCAAGGTTTTCGTGTAGAACGGGATTCTCTTAAAGCCCAGTACTGGCAGAGTATGGCCACGATGCAAGCATAAAAAAACGTCACCTCGGTGGCGTTTTTTTCACCTTATATTTCAATAAACTACTAACACTTACATACTTTATTACGATTGCTTGCAAAGCTGAAACAGTAATTTCATACAGATTTCCTAAAATAGCACCCAAGTCCAATACGTACTTTACTCTAATGACAATACCTAAGCTGACCTATCCCAATCTTATTCAGTACAATCCGATCTGCAAAAAAAATTTGCTGAAAGTGACTATGCTCAAATCCCTGATGTATTGTGGCATCCTGTGGGGCGTCTATCATCAGGGTTGGGCCATGATGCGGGATCATGAGGATTGTATCTTTCCATTTTGGCTTAACCCTTTAGATGCTAAAAATTATGCCAAACAGCACTGGCCAAATTATGAGCCACGCAAAATCAATTCAGAGGATTTTGAGAACAATCTGCTGCCTACCCTAACGCGCCTTAATGTAATTCCTGCTCTATGTAATCCAAACGGATCAAAACTGAAATTAACTACAGAACAGATGCGTTACTTATTTTTTTCTCAACAGAGACTGCACATTGCCTGAATAACATGTTATTTATAAAGACTAAACTAAGAAGCAGCTAGCGATAATCAGTTTATATTTCTTCTAAAACCAATAATAAATGAACGAAAGGATCCAATAGAATGACCAATGTGGCACAAGTGCTTAAAGCCAAAGTACACCAGGTAATTTATACCATTCATCCAGATGCAACCGTACTAGAAGCCATCACTCTAATGGCAGATAAAGGAATTGGTGCGGTGGTCGTGACTCAGGAAGACAAAGTGGTCGGCATTCTGTCAGAGCGGGATTACACTCGTAAAATTGCCCTTATGCAAAGATCTTCTGTCGATACAACCGTGAATGAAATTATGACGCCTAAAGTGATTACTGTAACTACAGGCAGCACAGTCGAAAACTGTCTGGAGCTGATGACTGATCATCATTTACGTCACCTGCCTGTGGTTGAAAATGAAAAGCTGATAGGCCTGATTTCAATTGGTGATCTGGTCAAAGCAACCATGGAAGATCAACGGCAATTGATTGATCAACTACAACAATATATTTCGGGCTAAGCTTTCTTTAAAGTATTCAAAGAAATCTCATTCCAACTATTCATTATTGGCTTGTAATGATTTTAAAATGATGAGATATAAAAAAAGATCCCAGCACTAGGCTGGGATCTTTAGCTGAACTCAGGCTATTAATTTAAGCCTAATTTCTCTGCAACATAGTCTGAATCTTTATCACCACGGCCAGACAGGTTCACCACAACTTTTGTCTCTTTTGACAGCTTGCCCGCTTCACGAATCGCCCAGGCAACTGCATGTGAGCTTTCCAAAGCCGGAACAATTCCTTCCACCCGTGACAAGGTCATAAAGGCATCCAGACATTCCTGATCTGTCGCTGTAGTGTATTCTACCCGCCCCAAATCCTTAAGCAGGCTATGCTGCGGGCCCACACCCGGATAATCCAGGCCTGAGGCAATTGAATGCACAGGCAAAGGCTCACCTTGTTCATCTTCTAGCACATAGCAGGCCATACCATGCAACTGGCTCGGCTTACCCAAAGTCAAGGTTGCTGAATGCATATCGGTATTCAGACCATGACCTGCCGGTTCCACTCCAATCAGTTTGACTTCGGGATTATTTAAAAAAGCACTAAATGCACCTACAGCATTTGAACCGCCGCCGACACAGGCAACCACATAATCCGGGTTTGCACCAAAACGTTCATACGTTTGAACTTTAATTTCTTCACCAATAATGGACTGGAAATCACGCACCATCATTGGGAATGGATGTGGCCCTACCACAGAACCAATCGCATAAATAAAATTTTTCGGATCTTTTAAATATTCCTCAAAGGCACTATCAACCGCATCTTTTAAAGTTGCGGTACCACGAGTCACAGTCACCAGATGAGCACCCAGAATTTTCATCTTGACAACGTTTGGATGTTCCTTTTCGATGTCCACCTGTCCCATGTGGATTTCACATGGAATACCAACCAAGGCACATGCCGTAGCCAGTGCCACACCATGCTGGCCTGCTCCGGTTTCAGCAATGACTTTGGTCTTTCCCATATATTTGGCTAAAAGTGCCTCACCCAGACAGTGATTGATTTTATGAGCACCCATATGGTTCAGGTCTTCGCGTTTTAAATAGATCTGCGCACCGCCCAATTGCTCAGAGAGACGCTTGGCGTGAAATAAAGGACTCGGACGGCCTACATAATGAGCAAACAGCTCTTTCAGTTCATTTTGAAATTCTTCAGTCTGGCGAATTTCCTGATAGGCAACATTAATATCATTCATGGCCTGTTTTAAATCAGGCGGAATAAACTGACCACCATATTGGCCAAAGAAGCCTTCTTCATTTGGCAGCGCAATGCCATTAATTTGATGATCCATAGCAATCCTTAACTGTGAAATATAGATGAGCACTCAATTGCTTTACTTTATAATAGTGAAAGCAACAGCTTGAGCAATCAAAACTTAAATCATTGATATAAAAAAATAAATTAACGAGCCAGATATTTGGTCATATCTTCAATACCCTTTAAGGTCATCGGGAACATATGCCCCTCAAAGATCTGCCTGATGAGTCCGATGGTATGGGTGTAATGCCAGTATCTTTCTTCTTCCGGATTGAGCCAGGCGGTTTTATCAAAATGCTGACGCAGTCGCTGTAACCAGACCTGCCCGGCCTCGTCATTCATATATTCAACTGAGCCGCCCACCGAATTCAATTCATAAGGCGCCATACTGGCATCACCCACCACAATTACCCGATAGTCTCGGCCATAAGTATTGAACAGATCCCAGGTATTCATGCGTGAACTGGAACGCCGAACATTATCTTTCCAGACGTAGTCATACAGACAGTTATGGAAATAGAAATACTCAAGGGTCTTAAATTCGGTCTTGGCTGCACTAAACAGCTTTTCACACTGGGCAATGTGCGCATCCATGGAACCACCGATATCAAACAGCATCAGCACTTTAATACGGTTACGGCGCTCTGGTACCAGCTGTACATCCAGAATGCCCTGCTTGGCTGTTTCACGAATCGTACCATCAATATCCAGCTCTTCCGCTGCACCCTGACGGGCAAATTTACGCAAACGGCGCAGCGCCATTTGCATTTGCCGGCTACCCAGAAGCTGGTCATCATCCAGATTACGATATTGACGCTGCTCCCAGACTTTTACCGCAGAGCGTTTACGCCCTGGCCCGCCAATCCGTACACCTTCCGGATGATCACCATAGGCACCAAAGGGAGAAGTCCCGCCCGTGCCAATCATTTTGTTACCACCCTGATGTTTTTTATGCTGTTCGCGCAGACGCTCTTCCAGCATTTTCATCAGCTCTTCCAGCGAACCGGCTTTTCTCAGCTCTTCACGCTGTTCAGGGGTCAGATGCTTTTCCAGTAATTCCAGGTCAAACCAGTCTTTAGGCAGTTTGTGCACCTGATTCAACAGCTCATCCAGATCAAAGGTTGAAATACCATCAAAATAGTCTTTCATGGCGCGATCAAACTTGTCGAAATAGCGCTCATCCTTAACCATGATAGTTTTGGCCAGCTGATAGAATTCATCCTGATCAGCAAAGACAATTCCGGCAGCTACTGCCTGATTCAGGTCAATCAGTTCACGGGTCGAAACCGGCACACCATAGCGGCGCAAGGTATAAAACAGTCGCACAAACATGCCTGTTTCCCCCTAACGGCGTGACATAAAGGCTAGACGCTCAAGCAGCTGTACATCCTGCTCGTTTTTGATGAGTGCGCCGTAGAGTGGCGGAATGGCTTTGGTTTTATCAGTATTACGCAGCACACCTTCCGGCATGTCGTCGGCCATGAGCAGGCTGAGCCAGTCAATCAGTTCAGAGGTTGAAGGTGGTTTTTTTAAACCGGGAATCTGACGTAATTTAAAGAAAACTTGTAAAGCTTCATTCACCAATGTGGCAGAGATATTCTCGAAATGCACATCGATGATTTCGCGCATGGTGGCTTCATCCGGGAATTCGATATAGTGGAAGAAACAACGGCGCAGAAATGCATCTGGCAATTCTTTTTCATTATTTGAGGTAATGATGACGATTGGACGCTGGGTCGCAGTAATGGTCTCACCAGTTTCGTAAACATAGAACGACATTTTATCGAGTTCATGCAACAAATCATTTGGAAACTCGATATCGGCCTTGTCAATTTCATCAATCAGCAGAACACAGCGCTCTTCACTGGTAAAAGCTTCCCAGAGTTTACCTGGTTTGATGTAGTTTTTAATATCATAGACCCGGTCATCGCCCAGCTGGCTATCACGCAAACGAGAAACTGCATCATATTCATACAATCCCTGTTGTGCCTTGGTGGTCGACTTGATATGCCAGGTAATCAGCTTCAATCCCAAACTGTGTGCCACCTGTTCAGCCAGCAGGGTTTTACCGGTCCCTGGCTCACCTTTGACCAGTAAAGGCTTTTGCAAACTACGCGCAGCTTTTACGGCCAGCTTTAGACTGTCAGTCGCAATGTACTGATCTGTACCTGAAAATTGTTGAATATCAGCAGACATGATTTAACCTTATTTTTTTACTTACAACGGTGAACTTTTCTTGTTTAAAGTCGTATCCGGTTTTTTCGATATATAACTGGACCAGCAATAGCCAATCACACATCCAAGGCCAATGACAAATAAAATAAGTGACGCATTAATCCAAACCAGCTCCTGCTCCTTGGTTAAAACCCCAAATAGCAGACCGAAAATTGCCGGGGCAACCGAGGCATTCGGGCCTTCAGAAACGGTGGGGGTTAATAAAACCGCGAAGGCCAGTAACCATAAAAAACTGCCCATTACTCTCGGCAGGCGTCTGGTTACCCCATACCAGCAAAGCAAGGCAATCAGGCTGCCAAGCAGATACACGGCTACTGCAATACTCTGTTCAGGAATTGAATCTAATACGTTTACATAACCATTCATCTCACAACTCCTGAATTCATATTAGGCACCACGCAATCCTTCAGGCGCTACTGCATTTGGATTAATCAGGCCTTCTGGCGGCATTTGCAAAAAGAAACCGCGAGTCACAATGGAGTCCATTACATGCAGGACATTGGCACGCGCCAGTTTGCGCGATTCACTCAATTCAAGGTGCATGACAAAAGTTGCACGCCCAAATGCTACACGTACCGGCTCAGACAAGACTTCGAGCGGCTCAAATGTTTCTTCAGTTTCGCCCTCATCTGCAGGACGCGCCACATAAAGATACATTTCATCTTTTTTACTGGATTTGTAGATAGACACTTGCATGTTTTAAACGACTTTTCTTAAAAAACAACCGCAAGGATACATTAAAAAAAAGACAGATACATTAGCCTTGCCGAATGCATCAGTCGTGATTTTGTATAATTGCTTTATCTTTAATCAATTCTTCCCCAGTCATTCCGTGACTTTCATCTGGGTCGAAAGATAAGATTCATCCTCATGCAGCACCCGAAGTAGCGGCAAGGTCAGCAGTTCATAGCGCCAGCCTAGCAGATAATCCGGCAGCTCCTGCTCATCCTTATGAAAGACTACATGTTGATACAGGGCATTTAGCCATTTTTTACGCATCAGCACTTCCTTAGGGATGGTGGTTTCAGCAGAGACCTGCTGAATAAGCAGATCAATTTTATCGCCAACCTCTCTGGAAGAATGACGGATTGGACGAGCCAGACGTAATGGCCAGTCCGACTGTTCTGGCAGGAATTTCAATAAGTCCAGAATCGTTTTACCATGATCACGTACAATATTGGCACGTATGTCTTTCACCTGACTCAACTGGAAATTATTGCGCGGAAATTTCTCAACCAGATCAATCATGGTCACATTTTTCAGAATAAAACTGCGTGGCTGATTTAAAGCCTTGGCAATCTGTTCACGCCAAACCGCCAGCTGCTGTAATTGCATAAGCTGACGGCGAGAATGCCGATAATTCCCCACATCCTGATACAGCAAGGCAGTCGGTGTTTCTTCCCCTATTTCCCGGGTCAGGAACTGACAATCCTGCAAGGCAAAATCAAGTAGGGATTTGCTGTTTAAATCCAGCTTGATTTTTTCAGCCAATTGCATCAGATAATGCACATCATTGGCCGCATACAGTAACTGTTCGCTACTTAAAGGACGCGCCAGCCAGTTGGAGCGGGTCTGGTCTTTTTCAATATCTATTTCCAGCATCTGCTTCAGGGCATTCTGGTAGCTGACTTGCAGACCATGCCCCAAAAATGACATCCCTACCTGCGTATCAAAAACATTCTCCAGTGCTTTTTGCTGGGTATAATGATAAATCAGGTCGATGTCTTCGCTACAGGCGTGAAAAACATTCTGTTGGGCATTAAAAATCTTGTGCAAAAACTCAGTCAGATCCAGAGTCGTTCCATCCAGAAGATAAACCTGATTGTCGACATTGATCTGAAAAACACCGAGTTTGGGCCACAGGGTATCTACCTTGATAAACTCGGTATCCAGACCATAGATTGAATTTTGATCCATTAAATCCAGAACAGGATACAGGTCGTTTTGGTGTTGAATAAACTGAAACATAAAGGCTGAGTCTAAGAATAGATGCTCGATAGCGGAATACTAGCTAATATATAAAATATTTATATAAAAAAACATACTTAATGCGACTAATTATCTAAAATAATTTACTTTGTAAGGGCTAGTTAGGTATAAATTAATATCTTTTTCCTATTAAACTCACACCCTTTCAATAATACAAATTTTATTTAATCCTCATGCGGTTATGCACGGCCTGACTCAGCGTATGACTGTCCACATACTCCAGTTCGCCCCCTTGAGGCACACCTTGGGCAATACGCGTCATCTGCACCGCTAAATGCTTGCTGGCTTCAACCAGATAGTGTGCTGTTGCCTGTCCTTCTACAGTCGCATTGGTGGCCAGGATCACTTCCTTAATCTGCCCTTGACTTAAACGCTGCAGTAAATAAGGAATGCCAATTTCTTCCGGCCCAATCCCGTCAAGTGGTGACAAGTGCCCACCCAAAACATGATATTTACCCCGGAAGCTGCCACTTTGCTCAATAGCCATCACATCGGCAGGTGATTCTACCACGCACAGCAATTCATCATCTCGTTCCAAGGAGGTACAGATATTACAGACCTCATCTTCGGTCAGCGAATGACAAATAGAACACTCATGAATATGATTGGTCGCCTCAGTCAAGGCATGTGCCAGACCGATCGCACCTTCACGGTTTTTCATGATCAGGTGCAAAGCCATACGCTGAGCCGATTTCGGCCCAACGCTTGGCAAAATGCGTAATGCTTGAACGAGTTGATCAAAACGATCACTAAACATTGCGCACTCTTCCTTAGAATAAACCAGCCAGACCTGGTGGCAAGCCCATGCCTGAGTTTGCTGCCTTCATGCGCTCTTCTGAAATGGCTTCAGCCTGACGTGCTGCATCATTCATAGCAGCTGCAATCAGGTCTTCGATCATGTCAGGATCGTCCTGAAGAAGCTCAGGATTAATTTCGATACGTTTCACTACATTACGTGCAGTCATGGTTACTTTTACCAAACCACCACCAGCCTCAGCATGCACTTCAGTTTGCGCAAGCTCTTCTTTGGCCTTTTTCACGTTGTTTTCAACTTCTTTTTGCATGCGCTGAGCTTGCTGCATCAACATATTAATGTTCATAAAAATCTCCGAACATATATTTATAAAATTAAATTAGATCTAAACCGCGTGTAATGTCACGGATAATATCATCAATCTCTTCCAAACCGACAGAAATGCGAATTAAACCTTCGCAAATACCTGCTGCAGCTTTGGCTTCTGGAGACAGTTTGCCATGCGTGGTGGTTGCCGGATGAGTAATAGTTGACTTGACATCACCCAAATTACCGGTAATTGAGATAAAGTTTGTATTATCAATTACTTTCCATGCACCTTCACGGCCCGCCTTCACCACAAAAGAGACTATACCGCCAAAACCAGTTTGCTGTTTTGCTGCCAGCTCATGACCAACATGCTCAGGCAGGCCTGCATAATAGACTTTTTCTACTTTCGGATGCGCATTCAGGAACTCGGCTAATTTTTGTGCATTGGCAGAGTGTTCACGCATACGTAAGCGCAATGTTTCCAGACCTTTCAAAAAGACCCAGGCATTAAACGGACTCATGGATGGACCCGTCGTGCGTACATAACCGAAAACCTCTTCAAGCAGCTTATGGTTCCCCACAACTGCACCACCCAGAGCACGCCCCTGACCATCCAGATATTTAGTCGCAGAATACACCACCAAGTCTGCACCAAATTTGATGGGTTGTTGTAATACAGGCGTACAGAAGCTGTTATCAATTGCTAGCAAGGCATCATTTGCATGCGCAATATCTGCTAGCACCGGAATATCCGCCACTTCTGCCAAAGGATTTGATGGAGATTCAACAAAGAGCAGTCTGGTTTCTGGCTTAATAGCATTGTTCCAAGCCGCTATATCATGCAGGTCGACGAAATCTACAGCCACGCCAAATTTAGCCACGTATTTTTCAAACAAAGATACAGTCGAGCCAAATACTGCACGTGAACAGATCACATGATCGCCTGCTTTTAAAAAAGCCATTGCCACGGCCATAATGGCTGCCATACCTGAACTGGTAGCAACGGCGCGCTCTGCACCTTCGAGTGCAGCCAGACGTTTTTCAAAAGTGGCCACAGTTGGATTGGTAAAGCGGGAGTAGATATTGCCCGGTTCCTGGCCTGAAAATTTTGCTGCCGCTTCGGCCGCATTCTCATAGACAAATGAAGATGTTAGAAAAATCGGTTCGCCGTGCTCGCCTTCAAAACTACGGGTATGACCGGTACGAATGGCTAAGGTTTCTAACTGGTAGGAAATATCATCTTGCTGGCTCATCACTTTACCCCAGTCCAAGGGACTGCCTTTTGTAAAAATTTGCCAACATTTTGAGCGCCTAAGCTATTTCAGGTCAAGGTATAATAAGCAAATATTGCTTAGACTTCGATCAAATCTTCCCGAATACGGATAATTTATTTACATGATTCAATTAAAACAAAATATTCAGCGCCAGCGGAAAAAATTAAAACATCTTAATGCGCGTCTGTTTAATTCATCTACCCTGATTCTTTCGCAAAAAACACCTTTTGAATATATTGCCGCCACTGAATTCTGCAAGATTCGTTATTATGCCTCTCCTGACAAGAAATATCGTGAGCCACTGGTCTTTATCGCGCCACTCGCAATCAATATGGATATTTACGACCTTTATCCTTATCGTTCCCTAGTCAAACATTTTCAGCATAGTGGCTTTGAGGTGTATTTGGTGGAATGGAAACGTTTTCGTTATAAACATCGCCATTTAAATTTCCTATCCTTTGTTGACGGCGCAATTCCGCAAGCAATTGAGCGCATTTGTACTCATTCTGGCAGCCAGTTTATTTCGTTGCATGGCTGGAGTATGGCCGGAATTTTTGTCACGCTCTATACTGCCCTGCATTCACCCGAACATGTTAAAAATCTGATCGTACTCGGCAGCCCGATTGACAGCTATGCTTCTGGTCGTATTGGTAAACTGTTTAGGAGCGCCAATCAGTTAATTTCTAAAAATAAAAACTTGCAACATACCCTCTATCAAGGCCTGATTCCAAAACTCTATATCCATTCACCGGGGGTCCTCAATGCGCTTGGTTTTAAATTACTGGACCCTGTTGGCTGGTTTAAAAGCCAGAAGCAGTTTTTACTGAATCTGGAAAATGTAGAAGATGTCTATGAACATGCCACCATGGGCAATTTTCTTAACAAAATGATTGATTATCCTGGTGGAATCAATCAGGACATGATGCTGAATTTATGGTTACAGAATCCTCTGAAAGAAGGCTCTATGACTTTAAAGGGGCAAACCATCGACCTAAAAAATATCAACTGCTCCTTGTTGGTAGGCGCAGGCCAAACCGACCAGATTGTCACCAAGCACTCAGCTAAGC
Source organism: Acinetobacter sp. S4397-1 (assembly GCF_024129285.1). Lineage (NCBI taxonomy): Bacteria > Pseudomonadati > Pseudomonadota > Gammaproteobacteria > Moraxellales > Moraxellaceae > Acinetobacter > Acinetobacter sp. S4397-1. The sequence continues at coordinate 245,872 of NZ_JAMXXZ010000002.1, read as the reverse complement.
CTTTGATGGAATTGACAAGCAGTACCGATAAGACGTTTACTCTTATCCCAGGGGGCCATTTGGGGCTGATGTCTAACCAGAAAGCGGCCAATACATTCTGGCCTAAATTAACCGCTTGGCTGGCACACCGCTCCACACGACTTGATGCCTGACCGCTCGGGGATCCCAGAGTCTTTTAAAATTAGCTTTAAATCAGAAAGAATATTCAGAGGATAAACATGATTCAGTCAGTGGCTTTTATTGGTTTGGGTGCAATGGGTTATCGTATGGCAGCACATCTGCCCAAGCATTTCGATACAGTCTATGTCTGGAACCGGACTTTTGCCAAGGCTGAACAACATGCCGCTGAATATGCTACACAGGCGGTTGCTCTGGAGCAGGCTGTTCAGGCTGATATTATTTTCTCCTGCCTCCCCACCAGTGCGGATGTTGAACATCTCTTAAAAGACCTGCCGCTTAAAGCAGGTTCTATCTGGGTAGATTGTACCAGTGGTGTGCCTGAATCCGCTCGTAAACTGGTCACTCAACTGAGTGATCAGGGCGTTATTTTTCTGGATGCGCCGGTAAGCGGCCAGACGATTGGCGCTGAAAATGCCACGTTAACCGTGATGGTCGGCGGTGATGCCCAAGGCTTTGAAAAAGCTCTGCCAGCCATGCAGGCTTTTGGCAAGCTAATCAAGCATGTCGGGGAATCCGGCTCTGGTTTTGCAGTCAAAGCGATGAATAATATGTTAATGGCCGCTCACCTTTGCGCAGCGGCCGAAGGCTTGACCACCTTAAAAGCACACCGTGTTAATCTGAGTGAAGCACTGGATTGTATTAATGCATCGAGCGGTAAAAGTATGGTGACTGAAACCGTGATTCCACAGCGTATTTTAAATCGCAGTTTCCCGCTAACCTTTGCTCTGCCTTTATTAGCCAAAGACACAGGCATTGCCATAGATCTGGCGCAAGAAGCCAAACTTTCAGTACCTGTTCTGGCGCTGGCACAGAATCTGATTCAGGCGGCAAACAGCTTATCAGATAAAAATAGTGATTTTTCAACTGCCGTGAAAATGTATGAATCATGGAGTAAAATTACCATTGAGTAATATCTCGCCATTGAATAATGATAATAAAACCACATATTGTGACTATAAAGCAGTCACACTGAGTGAATAAGCTAGAGGAAATTGCTATGAAAAAATTATCTGTTGCAGTATTAGTAGGTTTTGCAACATTGTTTGGGGCTTCAACATCGGTACTTGCATCTGAACAGGAATGCAAAAAACTGAAAAATGATCATGATGTCATTTATGCATCTAAAGGCTTCTGTTTTAAAGATCCTGAAGCCAAGGCCAAGTTTGGTAATGACAATTGCTATACCACCAAGCCAAAATTCTCTGAAAAAGAGCAACAACGGCTTGACGCGATCAAGGAACGTCAGAAAGAATTGAACTGTAAATAATACAGTTTCAATAATTTCAAGGAATGTAACTATGACTTATGATGATCAGAATATTTTTGCACGAATTTTACGTGGTGAGCTTCCTGCCATTAAAGTGTATGAAGATGACCAGGTTCTTGCATTCATGGACATTATGCCTCAGGCAGATGGTCATACCCTGATCATTCCCAAAACGCCAGCAATAACGCTGCTGGATCTGCCAGCAGAAACAGCAGCCTATACCATTCAGATCGTACAGAAAATTGCGAAAGCTATTGAGAAAGGTTTAGGCGTAGATGGAATTGTCTTGATGCAGTTGTCTGGTGCAGCTGCAGGTCAAACCGTACCACATGTGCATTTCCATCTCGTACCGACTTCTCTGCATAACCTGGGCAAACATGCCGCACAGCTGGGTGATCAAGAGAAAATCAAGACGCTTGCTGAAAAAATTAAAGCTGCACTTTAAGTACGAAATCAATTTAAAGATGGAGCTAAATAGCTCCATTTTTGATGCTCTTTCAGGCACTATAATCTTTTATTTTTAATTATTTCAATCATGCGCTGAGACAATTCCAACCGCATTTAAGATTATAAATCAATCACCTCACTATAGTCCGCGGCTATTCGCTGTTCAAAAAATAAAATTTAATTGGCCATAAAAATTCTGTTGCTTGGGTGTGTATATTGACTCGGTTACTATGAGGCAATGGCAGCAGATTGTTAATTACGTTTCTTTTTCACTCACCTAAAAATCCTCTTAGAACTTACAACGCAGTTTTTGCTAGAATCCTGCTCAGAAGCTCAAACATCCGCTATCTAATGCTTGGTATTAGAAACTTGAACCCTGAGAAGGTACACTTACTCATTAGATTAATCAGGTTTCAAAAAGATTTAACGGGATTTGTCAGGATTTTTTTATGCAATTTATTGTAAATATTAATAGATTTAAGGGTGCTAAATAAGGTGAAAACAGAAAATATAATCCCTGACCTATCCACGCTTACACCGATGATGCAGCAGTACATGTCGGTCAAAATGCAACATCCACACTCATTGATGTTTTATCGGATGGGTGACTTCTATGAACTATTTTTTGAAGATGCCCATAAGGCTGCCAAAATTTTAGGTATTACCCTGACTCATCGCGGTAAAGCCAATGGCCAGCCGATTCCAATGGCTGGCGTACCTTTTCATGCAGCCGAAGGTTATCTGGCCCGTCTGGTAAAAAAAGGCGAAACTGTGGTGATCTGCGAGCAGATCGGTGAAGTTACAGGTAAAGGACCGGTCGAGCGTGGTGTGGTACGCATTATTACTCCAGGTACCTTAACGGATGATGCTCTCTTAGGCGCTCACCAATCTTCCAATCTGGTCGCCTTATGTATTCAGCAACAGCAGATCGGGATTGCACTCTTAGATCTGAGCGCAGGTCTCTTTAAAGTCCAGCAGCAGGACTATGACCTTAACCAGCTGGCCATTGAACTGGCACGCTTGATGCCAAGCGAAATTGTTTTAGATGAAAATATTGCAGATCCAGAGATCATTGAGCAACTTAAAAAACAGCTTGATGTGCCGGTGACCAAACGCCCGAATGTTGACTTCAACCTGAACAATGCTCAAAAAACTTTGTGTGACCAGTTTGCGGTCAGCACCCTTTCAGGATTTGGCATTGATCACTTGCCTTTGGCCAAAGCCGCCGCCGCTGCTTTAATTCACTATGCCAAAGAAACCCAGAAAACGGCTTTACCGCATATCCGCACGATTCAGCTGGAACAAAGCTCGGACTTTATTGCACTTGACCCTGTCACCCGTCGTAATCTGGAACTGATTGAACCGCTTTTTGACCATGGTACTTCACTGTTTCAACTGATCAATGACTGCCAGACGGCGATGGGGGGGCGCCTACTTAGCCGCACCCTGATGCAGCCTTTACGAGATACTGCGGTTTTAGATGAGCGACTGGATGCCACACAGGCCTTGCTGGACGGTTTTCATGAAACCCCTGTACGCCTGATATTAAAAGAAATCAGTGATATTGAGCGTGTATTAAGCCGGATTGCCTTAGGCAGTGCCCGTCCACGCGATCTGGTCCAACTGCGCCAGACCTGTGCACAAATCCCATTTTTAAGACATGCCCTGCAACCGGCAATCAGCCAACCACAATCTTTTTTGTTACAACAGCTAAATCAAGAGCTTGGGGATTTTCATGGTCTGCATCAGCGGCTTATGTCTGCGATCGTAGAGAATCCGCCCGTGTTACTGCGTGATGGCAATGTCATTGCGGAAGGTTTTGACAGCGAGCTGGATGAACTGCGTAAAATTCGTGATCATGCTGGTCAATTCCTGATTGATCTGGAAATCAGGGAGCGTGAACAAAGTGGTATTCCCAACTTGAAAATCGGTTACAACCGAGTGAGCGGCTATTATATTGAGCTGAATCGTTCGCAGGCAGAACAGGCACCTGAACATTATATCCGCCGTCAGACCCTGAAAAATGCCGAACGTTATATCACGCCAGAATTAAAGTCTTTTGAAGATAAGGTACTGTCTAGCGAATCTCGTGCGCTTGCCCGCGAAAAAATGCTGTTTGAAATGCTTCTGGATGAACTACGGCAAGATATTGGCAACTTACAGATGATGAGCAGTGCTATTGCCCAGATTGATCTGCTGGCAAACTTTGCCTATCAGGCACGACTGCGTAACTGGTCACGACCGACATTCAGTCCTGAAACTGGTGTTAAAATCATTGCTGGGCGCCATCCTGTGGTTGAAGCTTTAAGCAAAACTGCCTTCACCCCGAATGATACCAAGCTCGATTATGCACATCGCATGGCGATTATTACCGGCCCAAATATGGGGGGGAAATCGACCTTTATGCGCCAGACTGCCCTGATTGCCTTGCTGGCCTACTGCGGTAGTTATGTGCCCGCGCAATCGGCCGTACTTGGTCCGATTGACCGGATTTTTACCCGAATTGGCTCTGCAGATGACCTTTCTACTGGCAAATCAACTTTTATGGTGGAAATGACTGAAACTTCGCAGATTTTACATCATGCCACCAGCCAGTCACTGGTTCTGATGGATGAAGTCGGTCGCGGTACCAGTACTTATGACGGTTTGTCATTAGCCTGGGCTTGTGTACTTGATCTGACCAAGCGCATTCAATGCTTGTGCTTGTTCGCGACCCACTATTTCGAACTGACCGAACTTGACCGGGAAAAAGGTATCGACAATTACCATGTTACTGCCAAAGAACTGAATGGCAATCTGATCTTACTGCACAAAGTTCAACATGGTCCGGCCAGTCAGAGTCATGGCTTGCAGGTCGCCAAACTGGCTGGCATTCCTGCGGCAGTCATTAAAGAAGCACAAAATCGTCTGAAAGCTCTGGAAAAGCAGCATCAGGTGAAACCTTTCAGTCCACAGCATGACCTGTTTTCCGAACCTGAAATCGTGGAAAAGATCATTGAGGTTGAAAAAACATCGCCAGCGCTGGAGCTGCTGGAAGAGCTGGATATTGACAATCTGAGTCCACGTGAAGCGCTACAACAATTGTATGCTTTAAAAGATCTGATGAAACAACCAGGCTAACATCTTTGCCAGAACCCTGATTTTTCTAGGGTTCTGGTCATAAGTTTCCTCATTTTTAGCCATTTATCCGTATAATTTAATTTTTTTCAAATTTAACAGCCCTATCTATAACAAATATCAATAAAAGGAATTGTTAGTTCCCCCCGTTTTTGCCTAAAATACAGCATTCGTAATTAGAACCATATTTTTTAGGTAGCTGTCGCCATGACCTTCGTTGTCACTGAAAATTGTATTAAATGTAAATATCAAGACTGTGTGGAAGTTTGCCCTGTAGACTGTTTTTATGAAGGCCCTAACTTCCTTGTAATTAATCCAGACGAATGTATCGACTGTGCGTTATGTGAACCTGAATGTCCTGCCAATGCAATTTTCTCCGAAGATGAATTACCAGAAGGCCAAGAAGTGTTTATCGAATTAAACGCTGAACTTTCACAAACATGGCCAAATATCACTCAAATCGGCGACCAGCCTGCTGACCGTGAAGAATGGAACGGTAAACCTGATAAATTACAATATCTTGAAAAGTAATTTAGCGTATTTTAAAAAAGATCAGTACATACTGATCTTTTTTTTATACTCATAACACACATTTCATTGCAATATTCTCCAATTTTCTCCGCATATTTAGTCTAGAATAGCGCTATTTTATAAACACTTGTATTTCTTTAAATGAAGCAATTTTCAAAGGGACTTTTAGGTCTATGCCTAATCCCGCTGATATTTGTGGGTTGTGCAACCACAAAACAACCCGGTCGTGTAAGCCCTGCAGATGGAAAACGGATTTATATTCCACAAGAACGGGTTCAATACGATCGCAAAGCACGGTCTAAAACCGTTCCTTATGTTTATACACACTGGGTTTCAGCACTCGACAATCTGTCACGTGTACGTGAATATGAAGTTTATCTAGAACGTCATGGGGTGGGTAATATCATTCCAAGTTTTGAGCTGATGCGGACAGCACGCGATTGGGCCAAGTGCGGCCGCTCACAATACATGATTCCAAGTCGTGAATTATGGGCCAATCAGGTACCGACTTTACGAGTATTTAAATATCTGGTCGCAGCCAATGTACTGACAGATTTTGAAGTGACTTCAGTTTATCGCGACCTACCTTTAAACCGGTGTGCAGGTGGCGCCAATTCTTCCCGACATCTGTTTAACTCAGCGATTGATTTCAGAATCGGACCAGAATATCCGCAAGCCCAAGACTATACTTATATTGAAAATACCAAATTTAAATTGTGTCAATTCTGGAACCAACATGGTCAAAGCCTGAATATGGGCTTGGGGTTATATGCCTCCGGCCAGATTCATATTGATACTCAGGGTTATCGCACTTGGGGTCCTGATCTGACCCGCAACTCTTCAATGTGTAATTACTAATACATTACTTCTGCTATACAAGGCATAGTAGTGGATTTGTATAGTGTAAAAATCATTCAATTATTGAACAATAAATTGCGCTATGCCGCGAAAAGTTTAAAATGCACCCATCGCAACAAAGGTGCTCATACTATGCAACAAATGTGGACAGATATTGACGGCTACATTGATTCACATTTAATCCCTGAAGATCCGATCCTGACCCAGACGCTTGAAAATACCGCCGCACATGGCTTCCCAGACCATCTTGCAGTTGCACCTAATCAAGGCATGCTCCTGCAAATGCTGATTCAGATGAACCAGTGCAAACGGGTATTAGAATTGGGAACTTTTGCTGCTTATAGCACCATGTGGCTGGCGCGTGCCCTGCCTAAAGATGGGTATATCCTGACCATTGAAGGACGAGATACTCATGCCGCTATGGGCCAGGAAAATATTGACCGTGCCCAGCTTAAACCAACAGTCGAGCTTAAGTGTGGCCGTGCAGCAGATGTCCTGAGGGCATTACCTGAAGATACTGAAGCCTTTGACTTTATTTTTATTGATGCCGATAAACAAAGTTATCCTGAATATCTGGAACTCAGCTTAAAGCTGTCACGTTCCGGTACTATCATCTTTCTGGACAATGTAATTCGTGCCGGCGAGATTATTAATCCGGAGAATAAAAAACCCAGTATCGAAGGTATTCGGGAAATGTTCCAAGCCATGGAAAATCATCCAAAAATTCTGTCTTGTACTGCTTTACAGACAGTAGGCAGTAAAGGACATGATGGTTTTGCACTCGCGATTGTGAAATAAAAGCTTACGCACAAAAATCAACCGATAATATATTTTCTATAAATAACATGGTTTTATAAAATATAACCACAGAGTTATCCACAATTTATGAGGATAACTCTGGTTATTTTTAAATCAATCTGTAACAAATAATCTGGTGATTAAATTCTGTCTTATGTTTACCCTCTTGCTTACTTGACGACCAGTAAAGGCACTTTTGAATTACGGAAAATTGTGGTGGCAATACTTCCCAGGAAAAACTGATGAATTTTGCTATGACTAAATGCGCCCAGTACAATCAGCTGGATGCCCTGCTCCTGCTGATAGGACAAAATATTTTCAGCCACCTCTCCATAACGGTATTTCGGAATCACTTCGAGTCCAGCCTGAGTTAAATATTGCAGAGGTTCATTCAGAACCTCCACATGATCCCCAATATATAATAAATGGCACTCTAGCTGACGTAACAAATCACTTTCTGCAACCCGTTTCATCATTTTAAGGCAGGTTGGAGAGTATTCATAAGCAAAGATAAAACGTGTAGGTGGCTTGAATTGCTCTCCTACCGTCATGACCGTACAATTGGCGCCACGGATAAAGTTTTCCACGTTGGTGCCAACGGGTTTGTTTTTTTCGGCAGAACGTTCTCCAATTAATCCGATCACGGCAATATCATCAGGTCGTAAAATCTGAAAGCTCTGTTCCAGAAAATCCCCTTTTTCCTGAATATGCGTAGTCGGAATGCTATATTCCTTAAAAATACGGTCAGAGATATGCTGAAGTAAATTATTACTATAGTTAAGTGCAATCTCACTTTGTTTTTGTTCTAGCTCCGCCAGTTCTTTAAGCAACATCGCATTACTTTCAAAGCCAATGACCCCGCTGATTTCTCCCAGATGATAACTGGCCGGATAATAGTCCACGACCTGTAGCAGCACCAGCTCACGTCCGGTCTTTCTGGCAATCCAGGCGGCAGCATCGGCCAAGGCATTGGTACAGGGTGAGGAATCTATGCAGGCAATGACACGTTTCATGTTTAGCCCCTCTCATTATAATAAAATTTTCTTAGTTATTTTTAACTTAGCATATGTTATTAACAATGTGCAGCAAAATCTGTATGGCTTAAATTGAAATATGTTAATTTTTATGTGATTAAACTAAGTACTAGATTGATTCTAGGCAGGGTGCTAGCGAATCCACCTTAATCTCGATAGCGGATCAATTTGGCCGGATTACCTACCATGATGGCACGCGCTGCAACATCTTTGGTCACCATGCTGTTCATGCCTATAATGGCCTGATCTGCAATCTTTACCCCATCCTTGATGCCCACATGAGCGCCTAACCACACATCCCGACCAATTTCAATTCCTTGGGAACGAACCGGCTGCTGATAAATCGGCTGTTCCAGCGCCATTCCATGATCAAAAGCATAAAGGTGACAATACGCAGCTAGACGCACCTGATCATGTAATTTGATACCGACCCGCCCCCCATCCAGAATACAATGATGATTTATTGCTACTTCATTGCCAATCTCTAGTGGACCATGCAAGGTACAATCTGCGGCAATAAAAGTATTATCCCCAATACTAATCTTGCGGCCCGGTTCGGCAAAAATATGTGCCAGCGGAGAAATAAAACAGTTTTTGCCTATTTCGACCGTTTCCATCTCCATGAGATAGGCCTGATATTCCTGCTGCCACTCTTCTGCCCAACCCCTATGTTTAGGCTTTAGGGAGTAGTACAGCCAAGGCATATAATTCAGACGATGCTTATGCTGTTCACGGTATTTGAGCAGCGGATTTATCTCAGTCATCTGTGTCTTCTTCTATGATCTTCAGTTGTTCACGGCCACGGGTCACATCCTGAAGTTTTAAGGCAAAAGCTTCGATCTGATGCGCCTGAAACAAGGCACTGACCTGCACCCCTTCGGCAATATATTCTTCTTGGTAATCAATATCCTGCTGATTCAATTCATATTGAAAAATAGCCCATTCATTAAACTGGCAAAAGAAACTGGCTTTTTTCTTTTCGATTAGTTCAATTTTTTCTGCCAACAGCAAGCATTGTCCGGCACAGCCACCATAAGCCCGCACCAGTCCACCAGTTCCCAACTTGATTCCACCATACCAGCGATTAACCAGAACCAGTATATTGGCCAACTCATTGCCTTCAATGGTCGCCAGTATGGGCCGACCTGCGGTCCCTGAAGGCTCACCATCATCATTAAAACGCACCTGATGGCCGATTTTCCAGGCCCAGCATTGATGCGTGGTGGTCGTATCACGGTAAGTTTCCAAAAAATCCTTCACTTCCTGCTCATTTTCTACAGGAGTTGCAAAAGCCTGAAAGCGGCTTTTTTTAATTTCTTTTTCAAAAGTCACTAGACTGGCAATGGTAAATGGCATAAATTCAGGCTGTTAACACTCAGACTTAAAGTATACCCGCTTTGCACAATGAAATAAAAAAGCCTCTTGATAAAGAGGCTTTTTTATTCAGCTCATACCCAGCTTAGCGTTCACGCAAGGCTTCCTTGGCTTTGTTAAACGGCTTGATCAGATAATCCAAGATGGTTTTTTCACCCGTACGGATATCCACTGTAGCCACCATCCCCGGCGTAATATTAAATTCCTGTCCGGTCTTATTACTCAGTTTGTCACTATCTGTGCGGATATATACCCGGTAATAGAACTGATCCTGTTTGACTTCATCACGCAGAGTATCCGGTGAAATCACCGTCACTTTACCTTTTAGGCCACCATAAATGGAATAGTCATAAGCGGTAATCTTGACCAGTGCTTCCTGATCCGGGCGGATAAAGGCAATATCACGAGGTGAAATACGCGCTTCTACCAAGAGTTTTTCATCCAGCGGGACAATGGTCATCAGCTTGCCATTTTGCGGAATCACGCCGCCCAAAGTCATAACATCAATTTCTTTAACCACACCGCGTACGGGTGACTTAAATACAGTCCGGCTTAAGGTATCTGATTTGCCACGTACAATCTGCTGCTGGGTTTGTACATCGGTATTTGCCTTAGACAACTCTTCCCGCGCCTGTACAAAATACTGGTTACGAATGTCATTCATCTGATTCTGCAAGTCATTGGCTTCGCGTTTTAAGCGCAAAACTTCTACTTCACTGGCAGCGCCTTTGGCCACCAGAGGTTCTGTCATTTCCAGTTCTTGTCGTACCAGCACCAACGCCTGCTTAAGCCCAGCCAGTGAGTCTTCCAGATTGGCACGACGTGACTGATACAGCGCTGTTTCTTCTGCGACCAGTTTTGGATATTTCAATACCTCTTCTGGAAACTCTAAAGCTAGACCACTGACTTCTGCACGTAAACGCGCGGAGGTCGCACGTGATGCGACAAGTAAGGATTCTGACTCACCCACATTCGATTCAAAACGTGTAGGGTCCAGTTGGGCCAGCACCTGCCCCTGCTCGACAATTTCACCTTCCTTGACATTTAACTTGGTCAGAATTCCCCCTTCCAGAGACTGAATGACCTGTTCTTTGGAAGATGGAATCACTTTACCGGTACCGGTCGATACTTCTTCCAGCTTAAACAGCCAAGCCCATGTCAATAGAATTAACAGCCCAATACCGATAATCCAGATAATGACACTAGACTTGGGTAAAGGAGGCTCCTGAAAGCTGGCTTTGGTTGAACGTTTTAATTCTACTTGTTCGCTCATGTACTTGCTCCAGCTGCCCGTTTTGTTCCAGTTGGTGACTGATTCAAAATCTGGTCACGTGGTCCATCCATCACAATCTTGCCTTCATTGACCACAATAATCCGGTCCACCAACTCCAGAACAGCGCGGCGATGCGTGGCTACAATCATGGTCCGGTGAGTGAGATAGGTTTTTAAATGATCAATAAGCTGTTTTTCCGACACATCATCCAGAGCCGCAGTCGGTTCATCCATTAATACAATATTGGGCTGACGGATCAATAATCGCGCCAGCATCAGTGCCTGACGCTGGCCACCTGAAAAGCCTACGCCACCTTCCAGAATAGTATGATCCAGCCCTTCCTTTTTCTCCTGCACAAATCCCAGAGCACCAGTAATCTGAAGCGCTTCGATAAGCTGCTGATCGGTTGCCAATGGTGCACCAAGCGTCAGGTTTTCACGAATAGAGCCATAGAACAATTGTGAGTGCTGATTAAGCAAGCCCATATCCCGACGCACGTCTGCCGGATCAATCAGGTTTAAATCGAGTCCATCGAGTTTAACTGTACCTTGTATAGGCACCTGCATTCCCGATAGCAACTGTAACAGGGTTGATTTTCCAGCACCGTTTCGACCAAGAATCGCAATTTTTTCTCCCGGTTTAATTTCCAGTTTTTGAATCATTAAACTCGGTTTTGTATCATCTTCGGTGTATTTAAATACCACATTATTCAGCTCATAATGGCCACTTAAAACCGGACGATGAATCAGGTGAGCATAATCAGGCTGGTCTACCGGTTTTTTCATCAACTCATCCAGCCCGGCTTTTGCAGCTTTCGCCTGCTGTAAACGCCCCAAAACACCTGTTAGTTGTGAAATCGGTGCAAGCATACGTGAAGACAGGATTGAACAGGCCACCAGTGCACCGGTTGTCATTTCGCCTTCCATAACCGCAAAGCACCCCACCAGTACCACAATTGCAAAGGTTAAACCCTGAATTTTTTGAGTCCATGCGGTCATCAAGCCGACAATTTTACGTTGCTGCATGCTGACATCAGCAGAAACTTCGTTCATATGATTCCACTGATTCTGGAAACGGGCTTCTGCACGTAATAGCTTGACATCTTCAATGCCTTGTACGGCCTCTACCAGCAAGGCATTACGGATGGAGGATTCACGCATCCCCAGCTGAGCCAGCTCTGCCAGTTTTTTCTGTGCCAGAATACCCGGCAAAATCATTAAGGGTACAACCAGCAGCATCACCCAGAACAGGTTGCCGCCAATGATCCAGAAAATCCCCAGAAACAGGAAGAAGAATGGAAGATCTGCAATTGCGGTCACAGTGGTTGAGGTGACCAGTTCACGCACCCCTTCCAGTTCTCGAATCTGTGAAATAAAAGTACCGGTAGATTTGGAGCGCTCACTATTTTTAATTCGGAGCGAATGTCCAAAGACCCGGTCAGAGATTTTCAGGTCTGCGCGTTTTCCAATAATATCGGAGAGATAAATCCGGGAGACACGCAAGATAAACTCAAAAATCGCCGCAATGAGTACCCCACTTGCCAGCACCCATAAGGTAGGAACGGACTGGGATGGAATTACCCGGTCATAGACATTCATTGAAAATACGATGGTTGCCAGTGCCAGAATATTGGCAATCAATGAGGCAAACATAACATCGATATAACGCTTCCAGTCATTCAGAACAATGGACCAGAACCAGTTTTTTTCAAAGGGCTTGATATATTCATCAACACGGGCATCAGGTACGGATGATTCGGGACGTAAAATATAAAGATGTTTTACCCCTTCATTCAGCTGCTCGACTTTAAATACCTGAGAAAGACCTTGATCTCCACTCAGTTGAACACTGACATTTCCTGCCGTATCAATCCGCTCAATGACACCCACATCACCGTTCTGAAACTCAACCAGCAGAGGTAAACGCCACGGGTTTAGCAAACTGCTGTCAAAGTTATTTTTACGGACATTTAAACCAATCTGGCGGCTGACGATTTTCAGTATCTCATCAGCATCCTGATGCTGACTCCAATCTAGCTGTAAACGGATCCGCTCTTCAGAAGGCTCGATTCGATAATGTTTTGCAATATTCAAAACCGCTTGGAGCCACGGTTGATAATTTATTATAGTACTCATGGCTGAACTTCAAATCCTTGAATTGAAATATCATTAAGCGCATAAAGATCGCGCGTACGACCAGTGACCTGAATATATTGCACAATCGCAGCATAAATATCATAACGCGCTGCCTCAATCTCTTGAGCCGCACTATGAATCGCCTGCTCGGCATTCAACAGATCCACCACGGTACGCGTACCTAATTTATATTGCTCTTGATAAAGCTCTTTGGTCCGGGCAGTGGTCGAGCGGCGTTTGGCCAAAACATCCATCTGCTTTTGCTTGTTCTCTATCTGTTCACGGATAAGACGGATTTGATCCTGCACATCCAAATAAACGGTATTGACCTGAGCACGCGCTGCTTCTTCGGCAAAACTGGCTGCACGAGCCTGAGAACGCATCGCTCCACCTTGATAAAAGTTACTGCTGGCTTCCAGCATAATAGAATTGTAGAAACCGTCATCTTCATTATTATTCGGGTTTCGCCCATTCACGGCCTGGCTTACACTACCTTTCAAGTTAAAGGTCGGATAGCTGCTTAAGCGTGCCTGATTTTTCTGTAAGCGTGCCACTTCCACACCGGCATTGGCCAAAATCATATTGGGAATCCGGGTAAAATCAGGATCTTGATACAGATGGGCTTGCTGCACAATCTTCTCTGGAATGACCCATTCAATATGAGAAACATCAAATCCCAGCAGATTGCGCAAGCGCTGCTGGTACTGTCTTAACTGGGTTTGCTGAATCAGTAGATTCGACTCTGCTGCTTCAAGATTGGATTGGGCCTGGATAGGGTCAGCCTGACTGCTGATTCCGGCTTGGGCACGTAAATTCGCAATTTCTGCGATCCGCCCAATGCCCTCAATCTGTTGCTGGGCAATCTTGGTAATTTCCTGATAGCGCTTGATATTAATAATGGCATCCGCAACTTCCAGAGCAACCTGATCCAGACTGATCAGTACACGTGCCTGCTCTTCTGTCAGTCTGGCTTCTTCGACACTGACATTGGTTTTAATTTTGCCAAAATCATATACAACTTGAGTAGCATTTAAAGAAATGACCTGCCGCCCACGCTCTCCGGTAGTGAAATCACCTGTCCCTAGTCCCCCGGATATCTGGGGATAATAGGCGGCTTTCGCTACATCAATACTGGCAGCCTGCGCAGATAATTGAGAAACACTTTGTGAAATTTCAGGACGCCTTTGTACCGCTGTATGCACTGCATCAATTAAACCCATTTTTCGGGGCAAAGCTACAGCCATTGGATTGACTACACCCTGTCCTGACTGCGGGCGTATCACATGAGGCAGCTCCGCGACTCGGGAGGTATCCATAGAGTATTGACTTAAACTAGACATCTCCACCTTATAGGCAGAAGAGGTAGGCTCAGGAGCAATCAGTTTTCCAAAACTATTTTTTATATTTGAAAAATAGCTGGTTTCTGCATGAACGAGAGAGATTTGCAGAGGAAAAAGGAAAAACATAAATATTCCACTTTTCACGTAAACTTTCCTCTGACTTTTAACGCTGTGTTTTACCCGAAATAACATGATTTCTTATATTTTACATTTTGCAAAGACTATAACAAAGTTTGTTTAAAAAGACTGTGTTCTTTCAAATAAATGCTTAAAAAAATTCCCTCATCATTCTAAGCTGATAATGAGGGAATTTTAAAGAAAATAGTAACGGACTTAAACAGTAAAATCATCACCCAAATAAACTTTTCTCACCGTCTCATTGGCCAGAATTTCATTCGGCGTACCCTCTGCAATGACAGCACCCTCACTGACAATATAAGCATGCTCACAGATCGCCAGAGTTTCACGTACATTATGATCGGTGATCAGCACCCCAATTCCACGTTCTTTCAAGGTCATGATAATGTCTTTAATATCACCGACCGAGATTGGATCGACCCCTGCAAAAGGTTCATCCAAGAGCATAAATTTCGGATCAGCAGCCAATGCCCGTGCGATTTCAGCACGACGGCGTTCTCCACCGGAAACACTCATCCCTAATGAATCTTTGATATGAGTAATTTTAAAATCTGCCAGCAATTCCTTGAGGCGCTGCTGACGTTGTTCCTTATTCAAATCCTTACGGGTTTCCAGAATTGCCATAATATTTTCAGCGATAGTCAATTTTCTAAAAATAGAGGCTTCCTGTGGCAAATAGCCAATGCCTTTACGGGCACGTTCATGCATGGCCAGATCAGATAAATCCAGATCATCCAGATGAATTTCACCTTTATCCATGCGCACCAGCCCGACTACCATATAGAAACTGGTGGTTTTTCCGGCACCATTAGGACCCAAAAGCCCTACAATCTGACCACTCTCCATGCTGAAAGAAACATCTTTAACTACCCAGCGTTTGCTATAGTTTTTTGCCAGATGCTTGATGCATAAAGTCTGAACCTGCTGCACTTGCTCCATTAATCACGTGCTCCCGGGAAGGACTGACTCGCAGATGGCGGAATCACAATCTCTACACGACCTGAAGATGAACCGGTTTTGTTCGGTGTACCGATGGCCTCGATATCCCCTTTGTTCATACTGTATTTAAGGATATTACCGCGAATGCTGGCACCATCCTGCTGCAGATAAGCATTGCCTGACAGGGTAATAATACCGGTTTCAGCATTATAAACAATTTTTTGTGCTTGCCCTTTCGCCAGACCTTTCGCCGCGTCTATTTTTTGCTGGAACCGAGCCGGACTACCTGTTGCAGTAATAACACTGATCTGCTTTTTACTGTTCAGATTGGCCACAATTGAGTTGGCCTGCAACCTCATAGTGCCCTGCTCGATAATGACATTCCCGGAATAAGTGGTTACCCCTGTACGCTCATTAAAGGTTGCACGGTCTGCCAGCAGGGTAATTGCCTGATTACGGTCAGATGGCAAAGCGAAAGCCGTCACCGAACAGCATCCGGCTATCGTCACGAGCGCCATGCGCTTCAGGAAAGTGCTCATTATTTTAACTCTACGAATTTGGTTCATACTTTCCTCGAATATTAAAGAACTCGTATTGACCATCATTAAGATCGGCTTTAAGCCCCTGACTCACAAACTCGGCTTGGGGAGAATCCACCAGAACGGTTTTGTCGGTTTCAATTTCACGTGTTTTCGGAAAACCTGTCAGCTCATCCGTACGAAAGCGGATTCTTCCATTGTTCAGGATTTTGGTCGCGATCACGCCATCTGAAAGTACCACTTTTGTATTATCATCATAACCATTTCCCACCTTGGCAATAAAAGTGGCCTCTACTTTGCCATCTTTATAGGTGGAAGCTAGCAGATTTTTCAGATGCGAACTTCGTTGCTGTAGGTTTTGCTCCAGCTCATCGACTTGTGCACGAACTGACAGCATGCCATTTCCATCAGTTTGGGTTAAGTTAATATCCTTGGCAGAATAAGTCATGCTGCGGGCAGAATCTGTCTGCAGCTTGTTGCCTTTTCCACTGTAATAGTAATAACCACCACTTATTGCGGCAATAATGACAGCCGTAAGGTATAAAAATCTAGTATCCATAAGCGGTGTACTTAATCCAAATCGTATGAATTATTAATAAGGTGCACGCATATATTTTTCAAGTAACTCTTGGTATACGCCTTTAGAGGTCAGCAGCATATCGCAAATTTCACGCACTGCGCCGCGCCCGCCCATGGCCTGAGTCACCAGATCGGCACGACGGCGAACTTCCACATGACCATTCGGTACTGTCACCTTCATGCCAGCAATGGCAAATGCAGACAGGTCTGGCCAGTCATCCCCCATATACAGGCAATCTTCTACCGCAATCTCCAGTTGTGCACAAGCCTCACTCAAAGCCAGGCCTTTGTCTTCACGACCCTGATAGACCAGATCGACTCCCAGATCTGACATACGCTTTTCAACGATATTACTTTTACGTCCAGTGATGATAATCACTTTGATGCCAGCCTGCTGAACCAGTTTCATCCCCAAGCCATCGCGAATATCAAAAGATTTGATTTCATCGCCTGTATTGGTCAACGTGACAAAACCGTCGCTTAAAATACCATCTACATCTAGCACCAATGCCTTAATATGACGTGCCTGCTCTAGTAATACATAAGATGCCATCGATTAATTTACCCCAGCCTGAATCAGGTCATGCATACTGATCACACCAATCACCTTATTGGTCTCATCCACCACTACAAATTGGTTTATTTTACGCTCGTTCATACGTTCCAAGGCTTCGACTGCACGTGCTTCCTGAGAAATCGTCCATGGATTTTGAATCATCACGTCCTGCACCAGAAGATTAACATCAAAACCTTGCTGTTTATCAATCAGGCGTCGCAAGTCACCATCGGTAAAAATTCCGAGCAAACGCTCCTGCTCATCCACAATTGTGGTCAAACCTAAACGCTTATCAGAAATTTCATAAAGCACTTTATTCATCGGGGTATCAGGTGCGACCTTCGGCAAATCTTCCCCCGTATGCATCAAATGCTTTACATGCAGCAGCAAGCGCTTACCAAGCGCACCTGCAGGATGTGATCGTGCAAAGTCATCTGAGGTGAACCCGCGAGCATCCAGCAAGGCCACTGCCAGAGCATCCCCCAGTGCCAAAGTGGCAGTCGTTGAAGATGTCGGTGCCAGGCCCAGTGGACAAGCTTCCTGAATATCGCCCAAAGTCAGGGCAACATCAGCATTTTGTGGCATCGGGCCGCGATCATCACCACTAATGGTAATTAAAGGTACACCAAGGTGCTTGATCAAAGGCATCAGCATCATGATTTCATCACTTTTGCCTGAATTAGAAATGGCAATCAGCACATCTCCTTCGACCAGCATTCCTAAGTCACCATGCCCCGCTTCACCCGGATGCATGAAAAAAGACGGCGTACCTGTGGAAGCAAAGGTGGCTGCCATTTTACGGCCAATATGACCGGATTTCCCCATCCCAGTGATGACCAGACGCCCTTTGCATCGCAGGATAATTTCACATGCCCGACTAAAACGGCCATCAATCTGCGTAGCTAAAATCTGTAACGCATTTTCTTCAATACGTAATGTTTCAAGTGCAACCTTCTGGAAATCGAATAAGTTCGCTGTTTTTTCTTGATTCAAAGCCTGTTTACCTACACTAAGGACAGAGAAAAACTTTCGTGAGATACGAATAATTTTCGCAATTTTATCATATCTATGTGAATCGCAGTTTTGAAAATAGTGTGCTTTTAATAAAACTTAAACAGAATGTCTTTAAATTCTTCATTCGCCCCAAATCTAGAGCTATACAGTTCTCTTTTCCTGATCGGTTTTTTATAGTTTTTTAGCAAGCAATAAAAAACCCTAATCTTTCGATCAGGGTTTTTAAAATTCTGGAGCGGGAAACGAGACTCGAACTCGCGACCCCAACCTTGGCAAGGTTGTGCTCTACCAACTGAGCTATTCCCGCAATATGGAAATGGATTATAGAGAGTTTCTTACAACTGTCAACTCTCCATGCAATCAAGTGTCGAATTAATCAGCACGACGCCATACTGTTCCCTGACGGGTATCTTCCAAAACCACTCCTTGATCCAGTAAGGACTGACGAATTTCATCGGCACGGGCAAAGTTTTTGTCTTTTTTAGCGTCTTGGCGCTGCTGAATCAGATCTTCGATCTGTTCTTCAGTTAGCCCCAAAGCATCCTGCCCAATATCAGATTTTAAAAACTCATCGACATTGTGCTGTACCAGCCCCAGAATATTGGTTAGGTGGCTTAAAGTAGCATACAGAATAGCAGCCTGTTCAGCCTTGTCCTCTTTAACCGCGCGATTTAGTTCTTTATTGATTTCAAACAGGACTGCAATTGCCTCTGCCGTATTAAAGTCATCACGCATGGCGGCATTGAAGCGCTCCACCAAGGTTTCATCCAAGTTGTCTACTCGCTTGTCACCATAAACAGCCTGATACGCCTTAAATGAATGATAGAAGCGTGACAACGCAGTTTTAGCTTCCTTCAGTGCCACATCAGAGAAGTTCACTGGACTACGGTAGTGTGAAGACACAATGAAATAGCGAATCACTTCCGGATGAAACTTTTCCATAACATCACGAATGGTAAAGAAGTTACCCAGCGACTTCGACATTTTTTCGCCATCAACATTGATAAAGCCCACATGCATCCAGTAGTTCACATACTGTTCACCTGTGGAGGCTTCTGATTGCGCAATTTCATTTTCATGATGCGGGAACATCAGGTCCGAACCACCGCCATGAATATCAAAGTGGTTACCCAGGCAGCAGGTCGACATGGCAGAGCATTCAATATGCCAGCCCGGACGGCCATTGCCCCATGGAGAAGCCCAGGCCGGCTCATTTTCCTTGGCATGTTTCCAGAGCACAAAGTCAAAAGGATGTTTTTTTTCAACCTCGACATCTACACGTTCCGAAGCACCTGCCTGCATGTCGTCCAGTTTACGCCCCGAAAGACGGCCATACTTTTCAAACTTTTCTACCTGAAAATATACATCACCATTTGCTGCCGGATAGGCGGTTCCCTTTTGAACCAGATTGCCAATCATGCTTTGCATCTGGTCGATGTATTCCGTAGCACGAGGCGCCTCATCTGGCTCCAAGCACCCCAAGTTGGCTGCATCTTCATTCATGGCTTGAATAAAGCGATCTGTCAGTGCCGTGATGCTTTCGCCATTTTCATTAGCACGCTTAATAATCTTGTCATCAATATCGGTGATGTTACGTACATATTTTACGTTCCAGCCCTGACTACGCAGGAAACGAATAATATAATCGAATGCAACCATGACCCGAGCATGTCCAATATGACAGTAATCATAAACTGTCATACCACACACATACATGTCGATATGCCCTGCTTTGCGTGGAACAAATTCAACTTTTTTACGTTGCTCTGAGTTATATAGAACAAATGGTTGCATAGGTCTTCTAAAGTACGTTTACAAATGATCACTCATCTTAACCTAAGCATTATTTTTCATAAAGTTTTAAGAATCATTTTTATAGCTTCCTTGAAAACAATTTCTATATGAAATTAGAGCCTCACCCCCCGTCTTTCTAGTTGCTAAATGAAAGTGAATAAAATAATGGCTTTGCAATAACCATCCACTGATCAATGTGAATGGTTTTCCTGCCCTTTGTGTGGCTCATGTTGATGCTGTTCTGGTAGACAATGCTCATCTTCAATTTGCAGGGTCATTTCGGTAATATGATGCGCATGCTTCAACATCTCAAATGCCTGCTGATGTAGTTTTTTATAATCAACCTCTGGCGCAACCAGATGAACCGTTAACATGACTTTCTTAGAAGTAATGGCCCAGACTTTTAACTGGTGAATCTCTTTCACGCCTTCCAGTGACAACAGATCATTACGCAGCTTTTCAATATCAATTTCATCTGGCACACCTTCCAGCAGGATATTGATACTTTGTTTCAGCAAAACCCAGGTGCGTGGCATCACCCAAAAACCAATCAGGACGGCAATCAGCGTATCAATCCACATCCATCCGCTAAAATAGATCATGATGGCCCCGATAATGACGCCGACTGAGCCTATCGCATCACTTAGCACTTCCAGATAAGCCCCTTTAACATTTAAGCTTTCCTGACTACTAGAAACCAGAATCCTCATTGAAATCAGATTGATGATCAGACCAAGTACCGCAACGGCCAACATGCCCACAGTTTGAATTTCAGGAGGATGACTAAAACGCTGATAGGCTTCAAACAGGATATAAATCGCCACCACAAAAAGCATGAGCGCATTAAACAGAGCAGCCAGAATTTCAAATCGCTGATAACCAAATGTACGTTTATCATCTGCCGGTTTTTGGCCAATTTTAATCGCCGCCAATGCAATGGCCAGTGCGGCTGCATCAGTAAACATATGGGCAGCATCAGAGAGCAATGCCAGACTTTGGGTCATGAAACCTGCTATGACCTCTACAATCAAAAAGGTCGTGGTCAGAAGCAATGCCAAGGACAGTTTTTTAGCATTTTTAGCACTGACTTCTACATGACTGTGATCATGTTGATGTGAGCCTCCCATACAATGCTCCTTCTATTTTTAATATTACCTTTGATTTTAAGCTGTTTTTTCGCTGCTTATTTTCAATACTACGTTGGAACTACTGATATTTAAACTCTTTTTTGTATAGTCTGGTTCATCTAAAAATACACAGATCACATAATTGGGATAAAACTCCCATCAGGAATGTCTATCCTCGGTCACTTAAATCTCCACCCAATTTTTATAGTCTGCCTATAACAGCCATAGCTATCTGCATAACCCAGCCTCAATAAAAAATAGCTTAGGCACCTAACTTTGCATTTTCCTGAATCCAGGACTGAACCGAACTACGCTGGAAATTACGTTGGATATACGCCTGAATTTTTTCAGGCAGTTCAACCTGATGACTAAGTAAGCGGTGTAGCATAAAGGCCAGATCAAAGTCGGCAATGGACCAGTGTTCAGTTAACCAAAGTTCCTCTCCTAATACAGTGTCTGTGACTGCCAATAAACGCTGAATATCCTGCATGGCCTCGGCTGAAAAAATGGCAGGTACTTGAGGTGGCACAAAAATTGAATCTGAAGGCATTGCCTGCCGGATTGAGATAAAGTCAGTTTTTACCAAGGCCTGAACTGCGCGGCACTTTGCTCTGGCTTTAGTTTCATCAGGATAAAGTGCGGGATACTCCGGGAATGGAAAGGTGTTTTCCAAATACTCCGTAATGGCCAAAGATTCAAATAAATGAAAATCATTAACCACCAAACAGGGAATTTTGCCAGTTGGACAAATTCTGCAATAAGCCAGAGAGTGTTGTTCCTGCTGATCCAGATCAATCATTTTTTCCTGAAAATGAAGTCCTTTTTCTGTCAAAGCTACATACACTGACATGGCATAAGGGCTGATACGTTTTTTATCAATATAAAGGCAGATGTTTGGCATTTTTCTTCTTGAACTCTTTTTCTCTATTATCGTTACTCTACCGCTTTTCCGGCTAAAAAGGAAAATACGGCGGTACCATGATACCAAGCTGTTTTCATGTTTAACCTCAGGCTAGCTTGAGCACAGAAGCTCTTTCTAGCACACCCAGCCTTTGAGTTAAAAAGACTTCTATTTTTATGCAAAATGACGTTAAATCAATATTTCCTTTTTCAATCTCACCATTATGCTGAACCTGGACCATTTACCCGATACTGTATATGTAATTCAACATCTGGCTTTTGAGGATTTAGGTGCCTGGGAGGATGTCTTTTATCAATTGGGACTACGGGTACGCTATTTTGAAGCCGGTGTAGATGACTTGCGTCAAGCGTATGAGCACTCAGGTCTGACTGTTATTTTAGGTGGCCCGATTGGGGTTTATGACACAGAAGACTATCCTTTCTTACATCAGGAAATAGACTTACTTAAAGTTCGTTTGAAAAAGAATCTCCCTACTTTAGGTATCTGTCTAGGTGCTCAATTGATTGCTCATGCACTCGGTGCTCGAGTCTATGCAGGACCGTATAAAGAAATCGGCTGGTCTCAACTCAACCTTTCCTGTATTGAAAACAACCCCTTAGAAGATTTAGAAAATATTAATGTACTGCACTGGCATGGTGACAGCTTTGATTTACCTGAACAGGCAATATTGCTGGCTAGCTCCAAACATTACCCAAATCAAGCCTTTCGTGTGGGTTCAAATATCCTGGCGCTACAATTTCATGCTGAAGTGGCCAGTGACAGTCTGGAAAAATGGCTGATTGGCCATAGCTCTGAGTTGCGTCAGGCAAAGATTAATATTCCTGAATTACGAACTGCCAGTCTACAGTTTGCTCCTACACTTGAAGCAACTTCACACACTGTATTAAGCAAATTTCTGGCGCAATTAAATATGGCCTCCAGGCCAGCGGCATTTTAGACCAAGACCTGACTCTTACCTGTAGAAATTTTATGGGCACATGATTTGGGATTGCTATGATTCATTTTTCGCCCTGATCACTAGGGCCAAAGCTTTCTCTGTGACACCAAGTGCCATCCGGTAGTCTAGACAACAGACTTTATGTTCAGCCTTAGGTATTTTACTGAGTATTCCAGTGGTCAGTCTGGGCGCTCAGTGGCCCATTTTCCATTTTATAAAATTGTCTGGTTATAACAGGTTTTAATAATCTTTGGCGGATTCTCTATCTGTTTTATCTGGGCAGTCTGATGTTGAGGTCAAGTTTAAAGCTTCCCTTCCCAGACCAGAAAGCAAGATTGCAATCCTCCTACCATCAACCTTCATACTTGAAACTGTGACTTCAAGGCTTTTACACCAATATGATGGCACCCCCAAAGCCCTGATTGACTTCAACAGTATTTTTCTTGGGCAATTCGTCCTCCAGCAGCTTAGCCGAACAATCTTCTCTTTTGGTTCAGATCTTTGTAGAGAACTTATTCTGGTTTATAACTGTAGCCATTATTTTTTCGATACTAAAAATGAATCTTTATGATCAAAAATCTGTTCAATAGATTGATAGAAAGGGAGAGTTTTTATTAACTACAGCTGCCTGATTCAGCAACAAAAAAAGCACTCCAGAAGAGTGCTTTTTGATAAGTTTGTGACTACAAACTTATTTTTTAGCTGGCTGAGCAGGAATGCTTGCTTCAGTGGTAATCTGTACCGTCACTTTATCACCGACATTAGGTGTATAAGCCCCTACACCAAATGCTGAACGATCAAAAGAAGTCGTCGCATTAAAACCAATTGCAGGCACTTTAGCCATTGGGTGTTCAGCCTGTTTATTCAATACTGCATCCAGTACCACTGGCTTGGTAATTCCCTTAATGGTTAAATCACCGGTAATCTTGAAGTTCTTTTTGTCCTTCGTTTCTACTTTGGTACTTTTAAATGTAATGTTTGGGTATTTAGCCGCATCAAAGAAATCAGCCTTCAGTATATGCTCATCCAGTGCTTTTACGTTGGTATTAATACTCGACACTGGAATGGTAACATTGACCGATGACTTTTCTGGCTTCGCATTATCAACCACGATCTTACCCTGAATATCAGAGAAGTTGGCTGATGGTGTAGAGAAACCAAAATGGCTCCAGCTAAATACTGTCGCTGTATGTGTCGGGTCAATCGTATAGGTCAATGGTTTTGCAAAACTAAAAGTTGCAATGGATGCAACAGCCAACCCTAAAGTTAATGTTTTCAAATTCATGTGGTTATCTCTCATCTGAATAAGCTTCAGTTTATAGAATATTAAAATGATTACATCCCTAAAGATAAAACGTTTTGTTGCAACCATGAAACAATGAAATTGTAAATTCTCATGTAAAGCTAGGCATTTAGGCCATACGATATTGGATAAATCCGGTTTTTTTGGCCACTTTGTCATACAGGACTTGTGCCTGACGATTACTTTCCTGCGTTAGCCAATAGACCCGATCACAATTACGCTGCTGTGCCACCTGATATACATGCTCAATCAGTTTGCGCGCCACCCCCTGTCCCCGATAATCCGGATGAGTAAATAGGTCTTGCAAATAAGCATAAGGCCGCATGGTCCAGCTACTTTCATGCTCAACCACATGCACCAACCCTACGACTTTTTGATCAATGAGTGCAGCAAAACCGTACATATTGTCCTGTTCAGGGCTGGTCAGTTTTGACCAGGTGTTAGAACTCACCTCTTCTGATATTTCGGTTTGATAAAACTTTTGATAGCCTTTCCACAATACAAGCCACTCTTGTTGTGGAATTTTCATCATGTCTTTAATTGTAATTTCTGTCACGCTTAAAACAGCCCTGTAGGTTTCTATATTATTAAAAAATAATGGAATATTCTTAGTGTTTAAGTTTATACCATAATAAACACCGTTCTTTTAAAAGAATATTGATGACCATCTCTGAGGATTCGAATCAGCACCTCTATAAAACAAGTTGAACTATATTTTTGTTGATCAACAAAAAACGCCCCGAATCCGGAGCGTTTTTCTACAGCCTACTTAAAGATTAAGCAGTGATTTCTTTTACCGCCGCAACCACAGCTTCAGTGGTGATACCAAAGTACTGGAATAAATCTTTTGCAGGTGCAGATTCACCATATGTGGTCATGCCAATTACGCGACCATCAAGACCTACAAATTTCCACCAGTAATCTACATGCGCCGCTTCAACTGCAATACGTGCACGGATATGGGTCGGCAAGACTGCTTCGCGATAAGCCGCTTCCTGCTTCATGAATTCTTCTGCACATGGCATAGAGACGACACGCACACCTTCTAGCTGAGCACAAGCTTCCATCGCCAGGCTTACTTCAGAACCTGTTGCAATGATGATCGCTTTTAACTCGCCTTTTTCTTCAGCCAGTACATAACCGCCTTTTGCCACGTCAGCAATTTGAGCATCTGTACGGTTCTGGAATGGCAGGTTTTGACGAGAGAAGATCAACGCCGTCGGACCTTCAGCACGCATCAAAGCAGATTTCCAGGAAATCGCTGCTTCAACCGTGTCACATGGACGCCATGTATTCAGGTTTGGTGTACCACGTAAAGACGCAATTTGCTCGATTGGCTGATGCGTAGGACCATCTTCACCCAGACCGATTGAGTCATGCGTATAGACATGGATCACACGCTGTTTCATCAGTGCAGACATACGCACCGCATTACGCGCATATTCCATAAACATCAGGAAAGTAGCTACATAAGGAATGAAACCCCCATGCAGTGCCACACCATTGGCAATCGCAGTCATACCGAACTCACGTACGCCATAGTGTACGTAGTTACCTGCCGGATTGTCCTGTACACCTTGTGCACCCTTCCATAAAGTCAGGTTAGAGCCTGCAAGGTCAGCAGAACCACCCAGAACCTCCGGTAAAGAAGGGACCAGCGCTTGCAGGGTATTTTGACTGGCTTTACGTGTTGCAATGGTTTCGGCTTTGGCATTTACATCTGCAATATAGGCATCTGCTTTAGCGACGAAGTCAGCTGGTAATTCACCAGATAAACGACGTTTAAGTTCAGCGGCTTCAGTTGGGTATTTTGCTGCATAAGCGGCAAAAGTTTCATTCCAGGCTGCTTCTGATTCAGCACCTTTGGCTTTCGCATCCCAAGCTGCATACACATCTTCAGGAATCACAAATGCTTCGTCAGTCCAGCCTAGCGCTTCACGAGTCAACACGATTTCGTCATGACCGAGTGGTGCACCATGACTGTCTTCTTTACCTTGCTTGTTTGGTGAACCCAAACCAATCACGGTTTTACAGATAATAATAGTTGGTTTGTTCGCTTCTGCTTTTGCTTCAACAGTTGCCTGACGGATCGCATCTGCATTGTGACCATCAACTTTTAGTACTTGCCAGCCATAAGCCAGGAAGCGCTGTTCTGTATCGTCAGAGAACCAGCCTTCTACTTCGCCATCAATCGAGATGCCATTGTCATCATAGTAAGCAATCAGCTTACCCAGACCCAAAGTACCTGCCAATGAACAGACTTCATGTGAAACGCCTTCCATTAAGCAGCCATCGCCCAGGAAGCAGTAAGTGTAGTGATCGACAACCTTGATGTCGTCTTTGTTGAATTGTGCTGCTAAGGTTTTTTCTGCCAGCGCAAAACCAACAGCATTGGCAATACCTTGACCCAATGGACCAGTGGTCGTTTCAATCCCGGGCGCATAGCCCAGCTCAGGGTGACCCGGAGTTTTCGAATGAAGCTGACGGAATGCTTTCAGATCTTCAATTGAAAGATCATAGCCCGTTAAATGAAGAAGTGCGTATTGAAGCATAGAACCATGACCATTCGACAATACAAAACGGTCACGGTTAGCCCAATTCGGGTTAGCTGGGTTATGGTTCAGGAATTCGCGCCAGACCACATCAGCGATGTCTGCCATCCCCATTGGAGCACCTGGATGTCCTGAGTTTGCTTTTTGCACAGCATCCATTGCCAATACACGAATTGCGTTTGCAATACGACGTTCATTAAGCGGGGTTGTCATAAATCAGAGTCCAAAATAATTCAGAAATAGGAAATGATGAAAAGACTTTCAAAACTGTGTTCTATTGTCTTAAAAAAACAGCGAGGGGTAAAGACTCCCCTACAATATTTATCAATTTATTGATCTTGTATTTTTTTATCGGGTGAATATTCTGCACTTTTTAGAGAAAAGCCTTTCATTCCAGACCATCAAATCCTGACAACCGATCAAAAATAAAATTTTCAAATCACTTCCATATATTTTAAATCTGTCTCATAGAGAGAGCTTTTAAGAAAAAATGATCTTTTTGTTCAGCAAAATATCTGATTTTAACCAGAGTAAGGCATGTGCTGTTTTTGTGCTATTTTTTAGATTTAAAATGTCAATCTAAGGTAGATTTTAAACACCCCTTATCTAGTTTTTATAATTCAGTACGTACATATATAAGTCTTGACGTAAATATCGCTAAAGTGAACTTTGGCCCAAGCCAGATATTTATTGCCCAATACAATCTTTAGGTAAATAGCGTTGACTGATATTGCTGGAAAAGCAGTTGCCACTATAGACCTCAAAAGCAATCGATTTTCCGCGAATGGCAGCATTGATTCCCTCCTGACGCAATTGAAATTCAATCCGGCAAGCAGCATTAATCACAACTTTTTCAATATACCGGCTTCCATTTCCAATCTGGCGCCCCGCATCACAATGCTCATTTGAGGCAATAAACTGGGTTCGATAAGCACCTGACAGCTGAAATACTTCGGCCAACTGGGCCCGAACAATATAGCCCTGATAGCTCATCACGGCTACAGTGGTCAGAATAGTAACCATCGTGAGCACCATCATCATTTCAATCAAACTAAAAGCCTTTTGGTACATCTCTTGCTCTCCCCATAGCATCCTAAACAAGTCATATAAAAAGGTTGGCTATCCCGACTGGCGACTAGTGAAGAATTGGAGCTAATATGCAGAATAAACTAACCCTGCCACAAGACAGCTTATCGAACGTGATAAAGGCGCTGATTTTTTATTAATATAACAATCACTTTCTTAGTATTTATCCGGTATGAAGGTGATTATTTTTCTGGACTGCCTGTTTTTAAAATTTATTCAAAAATATCACCAGTTAATTTTATTATTCTGCTGAATAGAGTCAGTATTTTTTATACTGGATTGCTGAAGGAGAGCAAATCAAACTGCCATATCAGTTTTTTTAATTCCAATAATCAAATAAAAACACAATAATTTGAAACATTTTTAGACAATTTTGTCGTCTTATGCTAGTTCTAAAACGCAAGTCGATGTAACATACCGGGTCTTTAAAATTAACTGTGATAGGACTATGCGCGAGTACGCTGTATTTACTTCGGAATCTGTAAGCGAAGGCCATCCAGATAAAATGGCTGACCAAATCAGTGACGCTATTTTGGATGCAATCTTAAAAGAAGACCCATATGCACGGGTTGCTTGTGAAACGCTTGTAAAAACGGGTGCGGTGATACTTGCTGGTGAAATCACAACAACTGCCAATATCGATTTTGAAGCAGTTGTACGCCATACCGTAAACGGTATTGGTTATCACCACTCTGATCTGGGTTTTGATGGCTCAACGTGTGCAGTCATTAACATGATTGGTAAACAGTCTCCTGAAATTGCTCAGGGTGTAGACCGCCAGAAACCGGAAGATCAAGGTGCCGGCGACCAGGGCCTCATGTTTGGTTATGCCAGCCGTGAAACTGATGTGTTAATGCCAGCGCCAATTTCTTACGCACATCGTCTAATGGAAAAACAGGCAGAATTGCGTCGTAGTGGTGCGCTGCCATGGTTACGCCCGGATGCAAAAAGCCAGGTAACGTTTGCCTATGAAAATGGCGTACCTGTACGTCTGGATGCAGTGGTACTGTCTACCCAGCACGATCCAGAAATTACACAATCGAACTTAAAAGAAGCTGTAATTGAAGAAATCGTAAAAAAAATCATTCCAGCTGATATGTTCCATGCGGATACCAAGTTCCATATCAACCCGACCGGCATGTTTGTAATCGGTGGTCCTGTGGGTGACTGCGGTTTAACTGGCCGTAAAATCATTGTAGATACTTATGGTGGTATGGCGCGTCATGGTGGTGGTGCTTTCTCGGGTAAAGATCCATCCAAAGTTGACCGTTCTGCAGCTTATGCCGGCCGTTATGTTGCTAAAAATATTGTAGCTGCCGGTCTTGCAGATAAATGTGAAATCCAGGTGTCTTATGCAATTGGTGTTGCGGAGCCAACTTCGATTTCTATCAATACCTTTAACACTGCCAAAGTGTCAGAAGAATTGATTATTGCGCTGGTACGTGAGCACTTTGACTTACGCCCATATGGCATTACTCATATGTTAAACCTGATTCAGCCGATGTATAAGCAGACTGCTGCTTATGGTCACTTCGGCCGTGAAGGTTCTGATACTGCATTTACCTGGGAAAAAACCGACAAGGTCGAAGCATTGAAAGCCTCTGCCGGTCTTTAATTCTCCAGACCCGAAAAGCCCGTATAATTACGGGCTTTTTTTATTGCTGATTTTATATTTCATACAGAGTGGGTAGATGTAGCACTCCCCTATGCGTCATCATTCAACCTATTGTGCCTATTTTTCTTCTGCTTTATTTTCACTCCACTGAATATTTAAAAACAGGCCGCTCAAAATCCTTGATTAACTAAAAATGCAGTAAAAAACGTTATAAGCCTTTATAAAAGTTACATTTTCTCAACAAATTATGATCTTTTCTGTAGCACAAAACCCTACCAACAGTCGTTAAACTGAATGTCATTCATACAACAACAAAGGATATTATTTGATGAATAAGTTACTTATTGCTTTAGGTCTGGTGGCAACTGTATCTCTTGTAGGCTGTGCGAAACAAGACGCCCCTGAAACAGGTGCGACCACAGGTGAACATCTGGAAAATGCAGCGACCCAAGCTGGTCATGATATGGAAGATGCAAGTCATGAAGCTGCTGTAGAAACTGAAAGAGCCATGGATAATGCTGCCGAAAATACAGCACAGGCAGCTGATGAGGCAGCAGCTGCTGCATCTCGTGCCGCAGATGCTACGGCTGAAGCAGCTAAAAATGCGACTGCTGCGACTGCTGCTACAGTTGAAGAAGGCGCAGGTAATGTGCGTGAAAAAGCTGAAAACTAAGATCAGTTATTATGTTAAAAAGCCTGCAAAATGCAGGCTTTTTTTATCGTGATTTTTTATTGAATTTTTTGAAAAACAATGCATTGCATCCAAGTTCCGACTAGTTAGAGCTTATACCTATGATTCATTCCCAGCATCATGAGAAACATTATATTAGCCGCACGGGCTGGTTAAGAGCGAGCGTATTGGGTGCAAATGACGGGATTATTTCAGTCACCAGTCTGATTATGGGAATGGCAGCTAGCGGTGCGTCTACGCAGACACTTCTGATTACCTGCATTGCGGGACTGATTTCAGGTGCTTCCTCCATGGCGGCTGGAGAGTATATTTCTGTTAAATCCCAACAAGATATTGAAACAGCCGACTTGCATATGGAACATCGTGAATTACTTAAAAATCCGGCAGCAGAGCTTGGAGAACTTAGCCAGATTTATATTCAACGTGGCTTAACACCCGAACTTGCCCGGGAGGTTGCATTGCAGCTGACTCAACATAATGCCTTGCAAGCCCATGCACGTGATGAAATCGGGATTATGGAACATACGACAGCCAGACCTATACAGGCAGCCGCATCATCGGCACTGGCTTTCTCTCTGGGTGCCTTACTCCCCACCTTCTCGATTTTGCTCAGCCCGGCACAGTGGGTTGAGTCTGTGGTGGGGTTTGTAGGCCTGTTTTCTCTAGCTTTATTAGGCGCACTTGCCAGTTACTTTTCTGGCACATCCATGTTGAAAGGCAGCTTAAGGGTACTCCTGTGGGGAGTAGCAGCGATGTTGTTTTCCAGTTGGATCGGTTCGCTGTTTAATCTCAACACGATATAAATCAGCTAACCCAATAAATCATATCAATTATAAGACTGAGCAATTGCTCTTTAAATGACTGAACTGATCTCAGTTGAGGGGAGAAGTCGCGTAGAATATAGCGGTTTAATCTCTAAAGCTTTATCTCCCATGTCAGTTATTGCTGCATCCTCCCAGCGATCGAATCTTTCGGTCTGGGTGGCTTTTATCTTGCTTATTGTCGGTACGATTGGTGCCTATCAAGTTGTCGGTCTTAACCAGGCTTTGCTTTTTCTCATCGGCGGCGCCCTGGGAATGACCCTGTATCATGCCTCCTTTGGTTTTACTTCAAGCTGGCGCGTCTTTATTAAAGAGCGCCGTGGTCGCGGCCTGCGTGCACAAATGATTATGCTGGGCTTGGCAGTTCTCTTGTTTTTCCCTGCATTGGGAGCTGGTGAACTGTTTGGTAATCCGGTTAAAGGTAATATTAATCCAATCTCGATGTCCGTGATGATTGGTGCATTTATTTTCGGTATTGGCATGCAGCTCGGCGGCGGTTGTGCTTCAGGTACACTCTATACTGTCGGTAGTGGCAGTGCCCGTATGCTGGTTACGCTATTTTTCTTCTGCACAGGCTCACTGATTGCCACTTCACATCTGGACTGGTGGTTTAACCTGCCTCATTTGGCACCGATTTCCGTGGTAGAAAATTTTGGGGTGATCCCGGCACTTGTTTTAAGCTTTATCATTTTCGGCCTGATTGCTGCTGCAACGGTGTATTTTGAAAAGAAACGCCATGGCAGTCTGGAAGCGGAACCTGTCAGCGAATATCAAGGCTGGAAACGTTTTCTGCGCGGGCCTTGGCCTTTAATATGGGGGGGTATTATTTTAACCCTGCTCAACTTTGCCACGCTTGCTTTGGCAGGTCGTCCATGGGGAGTTACCTCTGCTCTTGCTGTTTGGGCAGCAAAAGTCGCCAGTCTTGCAGGGATGGAGGTTAGTGCCTGGGATTACTGGCAGCAACCGGGCAATGCCAAAGCTTTGGCTCAATCGCTCTGGTTTGATATTACCTCGATGATGAACTTTGGCATTATGCTGGGTGCCTTGCTGGCAGCTAGTCTGGCAGGTAAGTTTGCGCCGAATTTTAAGATCCCACGCCGCTCCCTGCTGGCTGCTGTGCTCGGTGGATTACTTCTGGGTTATGGTGCGCGTTTGGCTTATGGTTGCAATATCGGTGCTTATTTTAGTGGGATCGCCTCTGGCAGTATCCATGGCTGGTTATGGCTGGTCTTTGCCTTTCTGGGCAATATCATTGGTGTTAAATTCCGTCCGATTTTCTTCCCCGGTGAAAAGCCGAAAACTGAAAAATTAACAGGCTGCTAAACCATAAAGCCCATCTACTAAAGATGGGCTTTTGTATTCAGCGCCTAAACTGATAAAGCTGCTTTTAAATTACAACCATAATTCATGGTCTGCTGAACCTGACGATAGGTGGTATAACGATCCAGAATAAAACTATAGAACTGATCAGAATCAGAGAAGTTCTTTTTCAGATCTTCCTCTTTGGCATTCGGCAATTGAATAGCATGGACCAGATCCAGATTATAGTGGCCCAAACGATACATTTCGGCAAAGTAAGCATTCATCATATCGCAATAAGCCAGCTTGCTGGATTTCAATGCTGTCCGGCTCACCGGATGCTGATTCAAGGTTTGCAGATTATTGATATCCAGTGGAAGCTGGTGAGAAAAAGCTATGCTTTCTACTTTTTTAAACTGCTGGAAATCCTGCGCCAGCTGGGCATTGAGCGTATTAAAGCGTTGTTGCAGCTCTGCAGCAGTTTTCACCTGATATTGCACCGGACTAACCCTATCTTCAGGTTGCTGCTCTGCCGTACAAGCGGTTAATCCCACCACAAGGGCCAATGACATTAGCCTTGCCTTCATAATGACCTTCTCAGTTTCATGCTAGATAAGCCTATTATGGCAGACCCCTATTAGGTTTAAAGTATTTTTCTCACTCATCTCGCCACCAATTAGGCCACACTTGGGTAAAAGTTGATGATAACTACTTTGTTTATTGCACTTGGAAATAGACTCTCTTTTTCATAAGCCTTCATGCTGAGCAGAATGTAATCAGCCTGTTACTAAAGAGCTTATATTTCATAATAAAATAACCAATATTATTTGCTTAATTCTGTTGCCAGAGGCAAAGTAATAAAAATAACAAGGAGCAAATCTATGTCTTTATTAGAGAAACTGGGAATACGACATCCTATTTTTTTAGCACCTATGGCTGGGGTTTCAACACCTGAACTTGCTGCTGAAGTGTCTAACCAGGGAGGCTTGGGTTCACTGGGTCTCGGAGCCAGCAGTGTTGAGTCTGCTCGTGCACAGATTTTAAAGACTCAAGAGCTGACAGATTGCCCTTTTCAGGTCAATTTTTTCTGCCATGACACTGAAGAACTTGATGACAGCATCGCCCAAGCATGGATTGCGCAGTTTAAAGATAAATTTGCAGAATACGGCGCCAATGCTCCTACCCAGCTCAAATGTATCTATCCCAGCTTTAAAGACAATGATGATTTTCTGAATTTGGTTCTGGACACCAAGCCCACTGCAGTGAGTTTTCATTTCGGGATTCCGCATCCACACCAGATTCAAGCCTTAAAAGAAGCTGGGATTGTAACTATGGTATCGGCAACCAACTTTGCCGAAGCCAAAGCAATTGAAGCTGCAGGAATTGATATTATTATTGCTCAAGGCATTGAAGCGGGAGGACATCGTGGAATTTTTTGCACAAAATTTGATGCCTCTGTCAAAACCTCTAATTTAGTCAAACTGATCAAACAGCACTTTTCTCTGCCTGTTGTTGCAGCGGGCGGTATTATGGATGGCCAGCAGGCACGCCAAATGATGGAACTGGGTGCAGAAGCCGTTCAGCTTGGCACTGCCTTTGTACAATGCAAGTCCTCGAATGCCAGTGATGCTTATCGCAGAGCTTTATTGTCTAAGCCGCTTACTCAGGTAAGTGCCAGCATTTCTGGTCGTCCTGCTCGCGGAATTATCAACCACTGGCATATTGAAGTAGATACTCCTGAGCGCCTGGATGTGCCGGCCTATCCTTATACCTATGATCTGGCCAAGCAGCTATACGCAGCGGCTGCCAAACATGGCGATCACGGTTATGGGGCTTTCTGGGCAGGTTCAAATGTGGCACAGATCCGTGAAATAGAAGCTTCAGATCTGGTGAATCAGCTAGTTCTGGAAATGAGACATAGTTCATAACAAGTCAGAGTTTAAAAAAGCCTCTTATAAAAAGAGGCTTTTTTATTTACAGAATGTTCACCTGCTATTTAACGCGTCATACGATCCCAGGCATCCTTAACTGCGAACTTGGCTTCTTCCCAGTTTAAACGGGTATTGCCTTTGACCTGTTCCCACTTCGTACGCAGTTCCGGTTCAGCATGAGAAAATTCAGTCTGGCGATCATAGCGTGAACGGTTCTCATAACCGACCTGATAGGCACCTCGATAATCACGGTCATAGTCCAAGTCGCTATACATATTACGGGTTTCACTATAATAGGGGCGATTATGGTACTCATCTCTCCAGTAGTTATCTTCCTGAATTAGATCACTTGGCTGCTGATAGTTATCCGCCTCTCGCAAATTTTCGGGATGCTGGTAATTATCTGCCTGATTTGGATGATCGGGTGTTGCGATATCATTACCTGCAATACCGCCCACTATACCCCCTACTATACCGCCAACGACTGCACCAGGAGGACCACCCACAGCACCAAATGCGGCACCTACAGCAGCTCCGCCTAAAGTACCGGCACCAGTAGCCACCAGATGATCTTCACCTTCATTCATGTCTGGAACACGATGACTCTCTTTAGGAGGTGTATTTAAATCTGGACGTGCGCTTGCATCTGTAGCATCAATATCTAAGGCTTCACTGCGTTCTTCTGGTAATTCTGTTGAAGTTTTATGGCTGAATTCTGTCACTGGACGATTAGTATTAGTCATTATGAATCTCCCTTGATCATGAGAATGAACAAGACTGAAACTACATCTTGCCATGCTAGAGACCTATCTTAGAGAAGGTTCACGTAAACAGTGTCCAAGTCCTGTCCAGTTTAGGTGAATATAATATGCAGCTATGTTTAAGTCAGAATAGAATGTAACGGGAACACTTAAAAGGTCCGACTCAAGATAAAAAAGGTACTGTTTTCACTACAGCACCTTTCCTTAATTCATTAGCGATGGAGCTGATTTATTTGGTTTCCAGCAGGTTGACTTGATCGATCTGCACATCACTCATGATCTGACCATATTCAAGTAAATGATTAAAATAATCTTCCACTACTTTATATTGATCAGCAGTGTTCTCCACCTGATACATACTTTGCCGGAATTCATTGCTCGAATGCAGCCCGTTGGTGTACCAGGCAATATGTTTACGCGAAATACGGCAACCGGAGTATTCACCATAAAATTCATAAAGTTCAGACAGGTGCCCAAGCAAAACCTGTTTAACTTCATGAATGCTTGGCGTAGCCAGATATTCTCCGGTTTTCAGATAATGACCAATTTCACGAAAAATCCAGGGTCTGCCTTGAGCAGCCCGGCCGATCATAATGGCATCGGCACCCGTATAGTCGAGCACATATTTGGCTTTTTCAGGACTGTCGATATCACCATTGGCAATCACAGGAATAGTCAATATTTCTTTCACATTTTTAATAAGCGAATACCGTGCCGTATTCAGGTACATATCTTCCCGGGTACGGCCATGCAAGGCCAATGCTGCAATACCTGCTTCTTCAGCACGCTTGGCGACACGTAGAATATTTTCCTGGCCATTGAGAAAACCCAGACGGGTTTTGAGCGTCACAGGCACATCTACGGCTGCGACCACAGTGTCCAGAATTCGGGCTACCAGATCTTCATCTTGCAGCAAGGCAGAGCCTGCCAGTTTATTGCAGACTTTTTTGGCTGGACAACCCATATTAATATCAACTATTTGCGCCCCATTGGCAACCTGATAACGGGCAGCTTCTGCCAGATCCTGCGGGTCTGAACCTGCAATCTGTGCTGAAATGGGTGCCAGCTCACCATCAAAATTTGCACGATACAAACTCTTTTTACTCATGCGCAGGGTTTTATCCGAGGTCATCATTTCACTGACGGCATGGCCTGCACCAAAGTACTTGCATAAAGTCCTGAAGGGACGGTCAGTTACGCCCGCCATCGGGGCAACAATCAAATTATTTGACAGTTGATATGGACCAATATACATATAAAATCATCACTTTTTTGATGAGCATAGTATACTGCATCTGCTTTGTTCACTCATCTTTTCAATTGATTTACGGCACCATGAACAAAAAACCTGCTCTTTCTTTTTCTATCAAGTCCTTGTCTTTGCTTACACTATCTCTAGGTTTGCTGGGCTGCGGTAATGGTTCCTGGTGGTCTAAAGATCATGAACCCACCCTTGAGGTTGAACATATTCGTAAAGCCATTCCAGCCCGGGTCAATGACCGCGAGTCTTGGGCCAAGGATATTTATGACATTACCGAGCAGCTCGGCATTCCTCAAACCAAAGAGAATATCTGTACTATTGTAGCTGTGGTGGATCAGGAATCTAACTTTGTTGCCGATCCTGTGGTTCTAGGTTTGGGTGAAAAAGCCGTGAAGGAAGTGCAGGATCGCCTAGAAGAAAAATTCAAGGATAAACTGGGCGAATCGATTGGTGGAACAGTGGCGGGTTATTTTCAGGATGTACTAAGAAACCATCCGGATCCAAAAGATAATTATCTAAATCAGATGCGCCGGGTGAAAACCGAACGTGAACTTGATGAACTGTATCGTGAAATTTTTGACTACATGGCCAAGCATTATCGTGTAAGTGCCTTAACGGGTGCCGCCAAACTGTTCGGTCAAAATATTGGTGAGAAGATGAATCCGATCACCACCTTGGGTTCCATGCAGGTTCATATAAGTTATGCCAAAGAATATAAGCGTCAGGGAGGAAATATTGCAGCGCTGCGCAGCGACTTATACACCCAATACGGCGGCTTATATTATGGTATTCATCGGCTGATGATGTATCCGACAAACTATGACAAACCGATTTACCGTTTTGCAGATTATAATTCAGGTAAATATTCTAGCCGAAATGCAGCCTTCCAGAAGATGCTCAATAGCCTGACCGAGACTAAGCTCAGCCTAGATGGGGATTTATTACTTTATAATAAAGATGGTGGCATACGTGCACAGAAGAGCCAGTCAGAACGTGAGCTCATCAGTGTTTTCGCAAAAAATAATTTTGTTATTACTGAACGCCAGATTCGGGCCGACTTAAAGAAAGAAAAAGAAGAAAGCCTTGAAAACACCATGACCTATCGAGGCGTCAGTAAACTTTACCAAGAGAAAACAGGTAAAACCCCATTTTATGCCATAATGCCGGAAGTGGTAATTTCTGGTCCGAAGCTCAGCCGGGATTATAATACCAACTGGTTTGCCACTCGTGTCGATGGTCGATATCAAACATGCATACGCAAAGTCAAACACCTCAAACTTTAGCCTTATTCGATTTTGATGGCACCCTGTATCCTGACGACAGTTTTACCGGGTTCATCTTCCATGCCTTGTCGAAAAGGCATATTCTGAAACGCGGTATTCGTATTTTGCCGTGGATTCAGGCCTATTATCTCAAGCTCTATCCTGCTCATGCGATGCGCCCTAAAATTTATGCCAGCATGTTCAAAAATAGTAATGCTACCGATATTCAGCAATTGGCTCAGGATTATGCCGAACAGCTAGTTTTTAAATTAAATCCCAAGTTGTTCGAGCAATTGAGAATGCATCAACGGCTCGGCCATCAGGTGGTTCTGGTGTCAGCCTCCATAGATCTATACTTGAAGCCGATTTGCGACTATCTGAAAATCGACCTGATTTGTAGCGAAACTGACATTCAAAATGACTATTTAACAGGCATGTACCGTACTGCGGACTGTAGTAAAGAACAAAAGAAAATCAGGGTAATGAAAAAATATCCCCTTGAAAACTTTACTGAAATTTATGCTTATGGAAATAGTGAAGAAGATGAAGAAATGCTAAGTTTGGCAGATTATGCTTATATGGAAGGACAGGATCAAAATCTTCCGGTACTACAGCCGCATAATCCTGAATCTATCCTTCGTTTGAATTATTAAGCGCTTAGCTGAGCATTAAAAGCACAACACCTTATTCTTTTAATCCTACCTGTCTCAGGATTTTTCAATCCGAATCTCTTTCCTAAAAGGGGATTCTATTTTGT
This sequence comes from Acinetobacter sp. S4397-1, assembly GCF_024129285.1. Lineage (NCBI taxonomy): Bacteria > Pseudomonadati > Pseudomonadota > Gammaproteobacteria > Moraxellales > Moraxellaceae > Acinetobacter > Acinetobacter sp. S4397-1. Next base: position 207,634 of record NZ_JAMXXZ010000002.1, on the reverse strand, counting down.
GGTGATCTGTTAATTGATCTACATGATTGCTTAAATCAGTTGAAGAATATAAAGCTATTTAGACTTCCTGTGTTGATTTCCGAAATAATGACTGATCAAATCCATGGAGCTTCACAGCACAATGACATTATAATGTCATTACATATTTTAAAAATGCTCAATTTTATTGAGCTTAAAAGCTTTAAAATCCTGGAATACTTGCCCCATTCATCAGCTTCGAGATTTGTGAAGTTTGCCATATTGCTTTAATATTCGATTGAATAATACACTTTATACCGGCATGCAAAACGACGCTCAACTCTCCCTGAAAGAATATCTGTCTACGGTACAGGAAGTGGTTAAACTCACTTTCGATCAGCCGGTGTGGGTGACCGCCGAGATTCGTAACTTGAATATAAAAGCGGGTCATTACTATCTGGAACTGGCAGAAAAAGAAGCTGAAACAGATCGGGTCATTGCCAGCTGTCGTGCCACAATCTGGAAATTTAGTGCCCAAAAAATTGTCGCCCAATTTGAACGGCACAGCGGAATTGAGCTCAGCTGTGATTTAAAAGTTCTGCTCAAGGTCAAGGCCAGTTTTGACCCACAATATGGCTTTTCTTTAAATATTGTAGGGATTGACCCTAGCTATACTTTAGGTGACATTGCCCGACGTTATCAACAGATCGTAGAAAAGCTGACTGTTGAGAAACTGATTGATCGTAATAAAAAACTGCCGGCCCCTTTTGATCTGAACCGGATTCTGGTAATCGCCCCTGAAAATGCTGCTGGTTTGGGTGACTTCAAGAAAGATGCAGATGCATTGCAGCGTGCACAAGTTTGTCAGTTTATTTATCACAGCGCCACTTTTCAGGGAAATACGGCTCCGCAAAGTATTATGCAAAGTCTGGCCCAAGCACTTAGACAATGGGCACAAACTTTTAGCCAAGCACCCGATCTGATCGTTATCATTCGAGGGGGTGGTTCGGTGAATGATCTGGCTTATTTAAATGACTATGAGCTGGCTGCCCTGCTGTGTAAACGCTCAGTCCCAATTTGGGTAGGCATTGGACATGAAAAAGACCGGACAATTCTGGATGAAATTGCGCATCGTTCCTTTGATACACCCAGTAAAGTTATTGCAGGTATCCGTAATCATATCGCGGAGCTCACCCAGACGCTGATGCAAAACCTGCAAAAGATTCAGCGTCTTTCCCAGCAACAGATTCAGGCCTATCAAAACCAGAATAATCAATATCTCAAGCTGATACAAAATCTGGCCAGCCATCAACTCAGTTATGCCGTGCAGATGGTGGAACAGCTTAAAGCTGATACCTCACACCTAGCTCAACAACATACTCAACTCATCAGCCAACAGCTGGATGCCCTGATGCGGGAAACTTTATTACAAAATCCGCGTCATGTTCTTGCTAAAGGCTATGCCATCGTACGCCAGCAAGATCAGGTGGTTCGCTCAGTCCGTCAACTAGATATGCAACAACCCGTTCAAGTGGAATTACACGATGGTATTTTCTCCGTACAACTTACACAGGTAAATTCTCATGAGTCATGACACTTTAAGCTTTCAGGAAGGCTATAACATCCTGAAAAAAAATGCTGAATTGCTTGAATCTCAGCAAGAGCCAGATATCGACAACCTGATGAAAATTGTAGAAGAATCGATGAGCGCTTATAAAGCATGCAAGACACGTGTTGAAGCCGTACAAACGGCGTTGAACGATACTTTTAAGGAGTAATTCCAAAGAATGAGAAATAGCATTCACTCAGATCTTTCCATATGACTTAGGCTATTTTTCATTCATTTAAACTTCAGGCCATGAGCAATAGCTTTGTAAACTGTTTAGATAGCTTGAGTTTAAGTTTTCTGTAAGCTGATCTAAGCCTCATGATCTATACTCCTCAAATATCTAACTTTTATCATCAGCCCTCACCCAGAGGGCTTTTTAAAGTTGAATTAGCTATTTTTGCTCTTTCAGTGGATTCTCCGGTTCTGCATTCGGTTTTTTCTTGGGCTCTGTATTTTTATAAGACTCCTGCTTTCCTTTATCATCATTAGATTCTTTTTGCGGACTAGATTTTTGGTCTGTCTGATTAGTCATAGCTATTCCTTTGTGATTTATGGTCGAGGGGAATAAACATGATAGTAGGTGTTCAGACTCAAGAATATTGGCGTTGCGTATTAACTTTTTAAAAACAAAGCCCTCATTAAAAAGATTGTGTTCCTATCGTGAAATGCATCAGCTCTGAGCATATAGGTTTTAATTTGTTGACTTTATTTAATTATATTTTATACAGAATGAAAAACTGCCGCAGCTTGGAAGATATTCAATGGAAGTTAAGCAACAAAAACTTACTATCAGGCCATACAAACTACATAATCATTTCTTTTCAATGAGTTATGTTAGCTTGATTCAGAATTATTTTAGTCAGGATAGGATATTGACTGTTGGAGATTTATGAGAGGTGGTTGACTAAATACGGTGCAGCATATACTTTGTATATACATTTTATTTATTAGCTTTGGTGGGGAAACATGATATGACTGAGTTACCCAAAAAAACCAAGCTTAATAAAAAAGATGGTCAGCTCTTAATTCGCATCAATACAGCTGAGCGTGATGAGTTCATTCACTTATGTGATAGCCTGGATACAAGCGCAGCTAGAGAGTTAAGAAAATTCATCCGTAGTTTTATTAAAAAAAATCAGTCAGCGGATACACCAACAGAGGAGCAACATTGTGGCTAAGCAAGTAAAATCCCTGAAGCAAAAAATTAAAGCTCGCCTTAAGAAAATATCTAAACACAAAGACAAGTTAGCTAAATTGAAAAAGAAGCTGAAAAGTCAAAAGTAATCTCGCGAATTAAACCTTGATTATTAAAAAGTCCTCAACCTGAGGGCTTTTTTAACTCTTAGATTCATACACTTGCTTCGCAGCTGACGCCAGAAAAGCATTTGCAGTCCAGTCTTTGGTCGGAATCATTACCAACTTACTAGAGATCAAAGCTTCGGGGCATTTTATAGCCCTCTTCTTGCCAAAAGTTATTTTAAAATGGTGAGGCTTGGAAATACTACTCGCTCTGTCCAAGCTGAATGAGCTGTGCACAGGATACACAGCAAGATAACCCCGACGCATACTTCGGTCACGCAGGTTGTTGATAGGCCAGATATAATCGGTAAATCTGAGAGTGGCTTAAACTAAAAAACCAATCAGATCCCAGACAAGACAGATAGTTTATCCTTTTTCAGTCAATGCAATAGCATCAACATTAGTCTTGTTGAGTTTCATTTCAAGCTTAATCTACAAATTCGACACTTGCATTTTAAGCCTGAAATTACTCAACAGTCTATATACTATATAGTCTACACATTCCTATGTAGACTGAATGAATAACGAATTAAATAACAACAACTTATATCAACATATATTGTCTCTAAATCAGAAACGCCAGTTATAGAACAAGTCAATGGCTCGTTCGAGAGACTGACTCGCTTCCAGATATAAACGCTGGTTTACCTGATAACGTAAAGTCAATTTGTTGACTGGTGTAAATACCCCGACCCCATAACGGATATAAAGATCTGGCGTAATATAACCTGTTAGCGATACTTGCGTATCATCACCTGTACCCTCCGCATCCAGTGCCAGACCGCTTAGACCAAAACTCCGGCCAATCTGGTTGGTTAATGCACGGGTACCACCTAAGCCCAGGCTGATCCCTGCCGCAGCAATAGTATTGTTAACATCAGACCTAAAGCCTTCCGCCTGACTTAGACTAGAGGCACCTTCATTAATCCGCCCGGTAATCAAGGCATTGAGAGCTTCCTGTTCAGACAGGCCCGCATCGTTATAAATCTGAATATTTGGACTCGATGCCGTACCGGTTACACGCACCCCCACGGTGCTGCCCTGTACAGTTTTATTGGCATCAATATCCAGAGTCGGATCTGTCAACTCACCATTAAAACGGGCAATAGCACGGGTCAGGTCCAGACTTTGACCATAAGCCTCAATCTTCACCCGTTGTGATACCCCAATTGCACCATTGGCCCGCATTGCTGTTTCCAGACCACGCTGAGATAAATTAACCCGACCTGCCAGTGGAATCCGGCTATTAAAGCCTTGGAAAATGACCCGATCACCTAAAGACACTGCAACATCTGCTCGAATATCCCATGGACGTGCCGCATTTAAAATGGCCAATTGATCATCTCCCTCATGCACAACGCGCACATCAGAAGACAGCCCCACCACCGGCTCAGAGGCTTCTGGCATGGAAATTAGCGCACGTGGCACCTCTACTTTCCCACGCAGGCTGAGCTTTTTATTTAATGGATACATGTCCAAGGACAAATCAGGAGTAACCACTGCAGCAATCAGCGGTGCCTGACGGATCAGCAGATTTTCCCCTTGCAGCTTTAACTGAACACGCGGATCGCCTTTCCAATCAACCGAACCCGTCAGTGTCCCTGCTCCACGACCACTATTAAATGCACCATTAATAGTGGCGCTATTCTGGCGAATGGATGAATAAAGCTGGACATTGGTCAGATTCACCGGCAAGGAAATCATACTGATGGCAGCATCTTTCACCCGGACTTCGCCTTCAAGTAATGGATCTCTTAGTGTGCCGCCCACCTTACCGGCATAGGATAAAATCCCTTCCAGATTTCGGATATCCTGAACAAATGGCTTAAACACTTTGAGCTGCACCTGATTAAAGGCAATCTCACCACGCATTGGCTTACTGTCCTGATACGGATCAATAATGACATTGGCATAACCCGTACCAATATCCGGCGTTTTCACATCTAGACGAATCTGTAAACCCTCGGCAACACTCTTGGCGATCAGCCCCACTTCATCATACTGAAGGGTCGAACCCAGATATTCCGGATCTTCAGAAGACAGTCCGACCACACCACTGCGGGTGACCAGACGGGCATCAATTTTTGGCTTGGCATTTTTAGCCCATGAAGCTTTGGCATAACCGTTAATTTTACCGGTCAGAGCCAAGCCTTCAGGCAAGAAGGCACTAAAGTCATTCAGGTCGAGGTTTTTGGTCACAAAAGAGACATTGCCTCGCGCTGGATTCACCCGAACAGGCTGATCAAAGCACAACTGGCTTTGCTGACTCATCCAGCAATGGGCACCAATGAAAAGATCAGATTGAGCAGTATTATAAATCACCGCTACATTTTGACGTTGCACCAGATGAGTTCTTAAGGAGTCAAAGTCACCATTTTGAATCTGGCCCAACCAGTTATTTTGCGCATTAAAACCACCCGCCAGCTGGATAAAGAATTTTGACAGGCGGTTTTCTGCCCGAACCTTTAAAATATGTGCAGAACGGGTACCCGCCAGAGAAACCTCTCCATGAGCAATTTCCCGTGATCCGCTACGTAAGCGCTCCATGGTTGCAGTTAATAAAGTCGGTGTGTTTTGTGAAGTCGGTAGCTGACCGCGCACCCGAACCTGCTGCACACTGAACAGTCGCTTAAAGGCTAAATTATCAATCGCAAGATTGGTTGAGGCCTGCAAACGCGGCTGGGACTGCATATTAATATAACCTTGTACCCGGCCTTTCAAGCCTGGGTATAACTCATACAAGGCGGGTGCATTCACTTTTAACTGCAAGTTCTGCGCATTGCCGGTCGCTTGAATCTGGTTGCTGGCATAAGACAGAAACAGGTTATTGGCTTCAAACTGCTCCGGTACAAAGCCACGCTGATTTGAATTAATAATGACCGCCAGATTACCTGTGCCCCGAACCGGTTTATCGTTTAATATCCCAGCCAGGTTCAAACGCTGAATCTGGATACGTTTCAGCTGATCTGACCACAGCCCACGGGTCTGGATGTTGCCTGAAATCTCGCCTTTCAGCTTGGCATTAAAATATTGTGGCTTAAAACGTATGAGTGAGGCGTTAATATCCCAGCCAATTCCTTTAGCCAGATGAACGCGACCATTGGCATTGATTTTCCCGGCGATCCCATCATGTCGTAGCTCTGCGATACGCAACATATCCGGCGTTCCAGACAGGCGTACTTTAAGCATCCCTTTGCTGGCTTTTAACTGGCTACTGCTTAATGAACCATTATAATTCATCGCATAGCCTTTAAATCCGCCGCCGGCTTTTTCATTATGGAATAACAGGGCAATTCCACTGGTTCCTTTTAAATGTACGGTTTCATTTTGATCAGCCAGTCTGCCGCTTAAGTCCACACCCGTTACTTTAATAATCTGCTGATTTGGTTGCGCATAGCCATTCGCCTTGATTTGACCACTTAAACGGTCAATGGGTGAAGCCGCAGCAATCGTTTGTGTATTCAGCCCCTTGGCATTTAATACGGCGCTCCATTTCAGCTGACGTTTTTCGTCCGGCAACTCAATGACCGCATTACCGCTTAAGCTGCCGGCCTGTGCATCAGCACCATAATTAAAGTCTGGCACTCGCAGAATATTATCTTTCAGATCAAGCTGCGCCCGATACATTCCTGGCGGTAGCACGCCGTCGTCATGTCTGCTCACCTTGGTCGCCACATGGATGTTTTGCTGACCTTCTCGTAGTGCCAGTTTGACATCCCCTGAGTCACTGCTCAGCCAGCCAATATAAGGGACAGCACGATCAATATTATTCCAGGCAACATCCAGTAGCATCGGTTCCGGTTTGTTAGCTTTTTGTGGAGCTTGATCCAGCTTGATCTTCCAGCTTTCATAGCGGTCAAAATCGACCAGAGCGGTCAGATGCATACCCTTTTCCAGATGACCTGCAGAGGCTATCTTGCCATCCAGACTAGGCGGCAAAAAATCCTGAAGTACTTGTGGAATACGATCATGCTTGGGATCAATCCCATTCATACGACCGCTTAAATCCCACTCCACCCGGTCTGACCAACCCACAGTTCCTGCCAAACTGACTGAACCTTTCATGAGCTGTCCATTCAGGTCGCTAATATTAAGCTGATTGACCAGATCGGTATGCATCACCGCATTATATTCACCTTGCGGAATATTTTCTCCGCTCAGGTCGGTACGCACATTTAAATTCAGGCGTTCAATATTGCCATTAAATTCAGCAATACCATCCTGAGTAAACAGCTTCTGTTCAGGCAGAATTGGCCAGTGATATTCTTTAAACTTCAGCTCACCTTTCATCGGTACATGAGGGCGCATCGGGTGCAAGATTACCCATCCGGTCAGCAGATCAGGGGTATTCGTGGCAACGCCAGCCTGAATTGTATCCAGCGTACCTCTTGCCCGTAGATGAATATCATGGACATTCAGGCTTTCTCTTAACGCAGGCAGATTTACAATACCTTGAGCATCAAGTGGATACTTGCCTTCAAACTGCATTTTTCCGCTCGCTTCGCGTACCGACAGATACCCCATATCCATACGGGAATCTTCAAAATTCAGTTCAGTTCCTGACCATAAGGCATCATTTAATTCAATATTAAATATATCCACCGCAGTGGTCTGGGTTTTAATTAGCAGATGGTCAAGCAGCAGATGATCGACACGCAACTCAAAAGGCAGACGGATTGCATTAAACTTGAAAGGCTCATTACTGGAAGGACCTTTATTAATCACCTGCAAATGCGTCACATCTGCGTTATTGAGATGGATTTCCTTTTTGAGTATCGCACGCCAGCCCAAGGTAACATCAGCCCGGTCAATTTTGACATCTACAGCCTCCAGACTGACCAGGATATTTTTTAAAATGATCCCACGCCATAAATTCCCGCCTTCATATTCATAATGAATAATCTGCTGGCGTTGCATGACCTGTTCCAGCAAAAACTTGCTGCCCTGATTAGTCGAAAACAGAACTGCCAGAACAGAGAGCAAAAAAATGATAGAGAAAAGTACCGACAATAGGATACTTCTCAATATACGGCGCTGCTTTGGCACTCTCTTTGGTTGTTCTTGTTCCGGCTGTGGTTGGTTTTCGACCATAACGTACCCAAATAAATCTTTTTAAAAAATGAATGTTTTATAACGGTGAACCAATAAAGAAATGCAGTCGGATTGGATGACTGTCATCTGATAATCCGGTTGCAACATCAACCCGAATCGGGCCAATCGGTGAGGCCCAGCGAATTCCCAACCCCGCACCATATTCAGTCGGATTGCTAAAATCCTCATTATAGGCATTGCCGGCATCTGCAAAGACTGCAGCTCGCCAGCCTTCCCTGAACTGGTAATTATATTCAAGTGAGGCTACACCTAAAGCCTGCCCCCCTACTTTAAAGCCATCAATTTCAGGCGAAAGACTCTTATAATCAAAACCTCGAATGGTCTGATCGCCTCCACTGAAATAACGCAGGTTATAAGGCACTTTGGCAAAATCTTCTGTGAAAATATAGCCCAGATCGGCACGGCCAACAAATTGATGGTCAGCATTTTCTCCCAATGAATAGATAAAACGCCAGCCCGCATTAAGGATGGCCATATCGGCATCAGACAATAAAGCCTCACTACCGAGTTCAACCTTATAAATCTGCTTAAAGCCTTTGGTCGGATTAATCCGGCGGTCACTCTCCGTGCGTGACACTTCATAACCAAACAGAAGAGATTGCTGCTCAGCAGCGGAATTAAATCTAAAAGCTTCTGGAATCTGGTTAAAGTCAACCGAACCGTCCTGTGTCAGCCGGTCCAGACGATAACGCACACCAAAGGCCTGCTGCCAATTCCCCAGCGGATTTTTAATAAGCCGGTCTGCGCCTAGTACGGCCGACTCAATTAACAGGCCTGTATCCTGAGCGACATCTTCCCGCTCTTCACGTTCATACCCGCCCACAATACTGACATAGTCATTGAGAGGATGATGATATGGAATGTTATAGCGGCCATCAACTGACTGGCGGATCCCGGAAAGCTCAAGGTTGGCGTCAAATGAATGCCCACGTTTATTGACAATGGCACGGCGATACTGCCCACGTAAGCGTACATTAGTATCTGTACCATAACCGATACCGACTTCAGCACTATTCAGGCGGTCTGCATTTAAAGTCACAATGACCGGAACTTTCTTCTCTTCACGTGCCTGTGCTTTTAAACGGTCCTGCTCATTTTCCTTGCTTTTCTGCTCCACACGCAAGCTCATAAGACTCGGATTTTCCTGATCCTGTATACCAGCAAATTGACTTTCATCCACGACATTTTGCGTGACTTCAGGAGAATTAGCCGGTTTTTGAGGAACATTCGCAGTAGAACCATCCTCTTCCAGTTTCTGCTGTTCAATCAGGTTCTGAATATCAGGAGCCAGTTCTAGCTCTCTGTCCACCGGATCAGGACGTATCGCATCAACCAGTGTATAGTTAAAATAACGCGAGTTGGCCAGGTTGTTGGCCAGGCTATTGACACGCCAGAAGGCATAGTCAGCCCCATCTTTCCAAGTCACCAGACTCTCCAGAATATCTGGATCCAGCGGAAATTCTTTTTCAGGGTCACTCATTCTGAATTCAACTTGTCCCAGCTTATAGCGTTCACCGGTTTCAAAGCGCAGGTTAACATCCGCTGTATTTTGCGGCTGTTTGATCAATACATCATGCAGGCGCCAAAAGGAATCGAAATAACCATTATGATTGGCTGCCTCAACAATCCTGCCTTTGGTGGTTTCATAGGCACCATGATTGAAAATATCACCTTCTTCCTGTTCCGGTAAAAGACCAATAACCTGGAATTGTGGCTGCTCTGCCCCGGGTCCGGTAAATTCCACTTGATGACTGCTAATCAGTACGGGCTCATTGGGTGTCACCCGGACTCTTACGCGACTATCCGACACTCGTTCAAACTTAAACTCGGCATTATAATAGCCCACTGCCTGCGCTGCCTGCTTAGACAGGTTGCGTAACTGGGGCAATGCCGAAGAAAAATCCTCAAAGGATTCCTGCGTAAAACTGGATAGTTTGGCACGAATATTATTGCTTAAATTATTATAAGCTTCAGACTCATATCTACGATTCAGCACACCATTACTTTCGGCGGTACCATTCCCATTCATAATGATGACTTCAGCACTGATCCGGGGTGTGCTGGCGATCATGATCTGACGTGGTGGGCGCAGCTTATACCAGAGTCGTTTTACGATATTGGGCTTTTTGGCATCTTCCGGCTCGGTCGGCCCCGGAATATCTCTTAAAGTCCGAGCCGCCTCATTACTCTGTACGCTAATGTTGCTATCTGCCCGAATAGACTGCATCAGCTGATCAACATTTACTGGCGCCTGATTTATTTCAAGCAATTCCTGCTGACTGATGTCTACCACCGTTTCAGTCTGCTGGGTATTGCGATAATCCTGTGCTTCACGTTTGGCTTCTTCAGCGACACGGTAAATTTCATTGGCCATGCTCTGGTCAATACTCTGCATCGGCAGGTTTTCCAGATCTTCAAATTCAATTGGACTAAACTCTTCCAGAATACCACCGGCATTTTGCTGCTCTTGCAACATCTGCATACTATCAACGGATATTTGCGGCACCAGTGCCTGTTGTATGGTTTCGACCGCTTCACTTTCGGAATTAACCAGACCTTGGCGAAGGGCTTCCTGAGACAGCTCTTCAACCTTTTCCGTTCGGGACACTGCGACTGGAGTGTCTGCTGCCTGTTCAGTCTGTGCTATGCCCTGATGTGACCACATCATAAAAAATATGCTCATACACAGCCATGTCCGGCCATGATGTGGTATGAGGTTCCCCATACTACGATTCAGCATCGTTTTTTTAAAATTTCTTTTTGCAAGCATAGCAAACTCTAAACAAATACATTCTTTAATTGATTATTTGACCAAAAAATATAAGCTAAAGAACTTAAATTACTGGTTTTTACCTTCACCTAGCCGAAAGTATCTTACATGATTTTTCCGAATGTTTACGCATCTCTCACATTTCTTCATAAAACTTAATGTAGCACGTGTCTATGAATAATAACGAACATCTGCTGGGCTCCCGTCGTTTTTTACCGATGTTTCTGACCCAGTTTTTTGGCGCTTTAAATGATAATGTTTTTAAACAGGCTTTATTACTGGTCATCACCTATGGCTGGATTCAACAGAGTACCCATATCAGCACACTGAACAACTTGGCTGCTTTGCTATTTATCCTGCCTTATTTCATTTTTTCAGCCACTGCAGGACAGATTGCTGACAAATATGAACGTGCCCAACTGATTCGTTATTTAAAGATTCTAGAAATCGTCATTATGATTTTGGGAACCATCGGTTTTTTACTGGGGAATTTATGGATTTTGCTCTTTGCCCTGTTTTTGATGGGCACCCAGTCCACGTTCTTTGGCCCGATTAAATACGCCATTTTACCTGAAGTCCTGAAGCCAGATGAGCTGATGTCTGGAAATGCCCTGTTTCAGTCTGGCACATCACTGGCCATCCTGTTTGGTATGATTCTGGGCGGCGCTGTTATTGCAGCCTCAAATGGTCATCTGCTCTGGATTAGTCTGACTATCTTGACAATTGCCATGCTGGGGTATTGGTCTAGTCGCTCTATATTGAAACAGAGTATTCCAGCCCCGGACATTCAGATTGACTGGAATTTTTTTCGCACCAGTTTTCAGACGTTAAAATATGCAAAAAGCTTGCCGCTGATTTTTTTAATTTTACTGGGTAACTCTTGGTACTGGTTCTATGGGGCGACCTATCTGACCCAGATTCCACAACTGACCCTACAAAACCTGCATGCCTCGGAAAATGTAGCCAGCCTGCTACTGACTTTTTTCTCAGTCGGGATTGGCCTTGGTTCCTATTTATGCCGCAGATTGGGCGGCACCGAAGTCAATATTAAAATGGTTCCGATTGGGGCAGTTGGGCTCGTTATTTTTGCCCTCTATCTGGCAGCAAGCCTGGCTGCCATTCCTGAACGTAGCGGTGCTTTGCTCGGCCTGGCTGAGGTATTTCAGCAAGGCTGGAGCTATTATCATGTCATGCTGGCAGTAACCTTGCTGGGCATCAGTGGCGGTTTTTATATTGTCCCGTTATATACCATGATGCAGGCACATTCTCCTCGCTCACATCGTGCACGTGTGGTTGCTGCAAATAACATCCTGAATGCTGTTTTCATGGTATCTTCTGCTATATTTTCAATTATTATTTTAAGCGTTCTAGAGTTTGATCTTAAAATACTTTTTTGTATTACCGCAGTCTTGAGTGGCATCTTCACGGTCTGGCTACTCTACCGGCTCAAATCCATGCTCAAAACCGCAAACGCCCCTTTGGAGGATTAATTCATGCGTCAATATACAGGTGTCGATAAACTTATTCATTCCTTTGACCAGGCACTACGCAGTCTTGTTCCGGGGAGTACTTCTGCACAACGTGAAAATCCAGCCCAATCGGTAGAGACCCAGTTAACGGTGAGCGATGCCCGCCATGTCGCTGGCCTGATGCGAGTTAATCACAGTGGTGAAGTCTGTGCACAGGCACTCTATCACGGGCAGGCTTTGACAGCAAAGCTTCCCAATGTTCGTCGGGAAATGCAACAGGCAGCTATTGAAGAGCAGGATCATCTGGCATGGTGTGAAGACCGGCTTAAAGAATTGGACAGTCATACCAGTTTGCTGAACCCGGTCTGGTACGGCCTGTCTTTTGGTATGGGCGCCATTGCCGGCATTGCAGGTGACAAATATAGTCTGGGTTTTGTGGCAGAAACCGAGCGTCAGGTCAGCATACATTTGCAACATCATATTCGTCAGCTTCCAGCTCAAGACGAGCGCTCCCGACGCATCTTGCAGCAAATGAATGAAGATGAGCTGCATCACCGCGATACAGCGCTGGCCGCAGGTGGCGTAGATTTGCCTGCTCCCGTACGGATGACCATGACTGCAATTTCAAAATTAATGACCCAAACCAGTTATTATATCTGATTGCTAACCAAGCCCAACAGCTCATCGTAAGGTGAGCTTTTTTCGCCCTAACATAAGATGATGATCGCCGCGGTGGACGAAGAAATCTACCATGTGATGATCGAGGAAGATTTAGTGCCTGTTAGTTCATAACAATATCGCTATTCTGACCATCAAAATGAATATAACGCGGACTTAAATCCATGTTGTATTCTGTTTTAAACTTAATTTAAATAAAAATAATGCCAATTTAAAATTGAAAAATTATTTCCTTCACATTAAAACAAGCTTTTTTTATACTTATAATTATTTTTATTTATTCATCAGCACCAAAAATTATAAAACAGACTATTTGAAAACGATTTATCCAAATTGATCAAAAATTAATAATAAACAAGTCATCCATTCAGCTTGAAGACTATATCGTCTAATGAAGCAATTAATATTCAGGCCTTAAGGCTGGATAACAGGAAAAGCGTGTGCTTGATGTTGAAAAAGATCATTTTTCCATACATCCCACATTGGAATTTTGACATCCAATGCGAGCGGTAGTTTTTTCTCATTCAGCTGCATATGGGCCAGATCAGATCCCCATGCAATTAAATCGACGTCCAGAGTGATCTGATGGGATGGACGTACCCGTCCCGAGTCTGCTTCCAGCTGCTTAAGAAAATTGATTAATTCCTCAACAGAAATATGGCTGGATAGCAGACAGGCGCCATTCCAGTAATCTGAACCAATCGCATCACGACATGGAATTGCATATATAGGCGAGAATTTCACTTCTCCCCATTGTGAAATACATTGCTGTGCAGTCTGAAAATGTTGCTGTGGATGACAATTACTCGCCAGTGCTAAGGCGAATATCGTTTCGGTGGCGTTCAAGACGTATCCCTACAGAATTGGCTTGCGCGATGATGGCAGGCTTACGGATCGTAATCATAATCGATTCTATACTTTCAAAGGTAGTAAAAAGCGCATCCAGCACCAATTTTGCTGCATGTTCGATCAATTCTGGCTGTGCTTCCTGAATGACACGTGCTGAAATCTCACAAATTTCGGCATAGTTTAGCGTATCGTCCAGCCTATCTGATTGTGATGCCTGTTCCAGACTGGTATGGATGGTCAAATCCAGCAATAAGGGCTGAATGATTTGACGCTCCCAATTAAAGCAGCCGACCACCGTATCGACTTTTAAGCCTTCAATAATAATTGCGTCCATTTGATCACTCGAGAATAGGATATTGATAAGTCAACTCCCCAAAGCCCTCCTTGAATAAAAAAGAACTTTTGGAGGGAATCCTTCCCTTACTTGAATGAAAGGAAGGATGAGCGGGATTTAATTAATGCTTTAACAGCAGATTAGGATCCATATCCTGCACCATTTGCAGACGCTGGTCGGCATAAATATCGGTATACGGTGCAAGAATTCGCATAAAGCGATCAAAATACAGCATTTGCTTGAATAACAGGGCAAAATCACGTGGGAAACGAATACCATGACGTTCACCGACGGCCACCATATCCATCATGATGTCATTCAGATCAGCAGGATTTGAACTCAGTAGCTCCTGAGGATCAGACATCAGTACACCGCTAAATAAACGTTCAAGATCGGCTGCCAGAACTGTGGTGTCAATCTCGACCGCAGTCATGCCCATTTTCAGCATGTTCTCTGCCATCAACCCATAATTGGTGTGTTGCAAAGCCTCCATAAAGGCCATACATGCAGTCCAGACTTCTGGCTTCAATTGCCCCACAATACCAAAATCAATAAAACCGATCCGGCCATCTTCCAACAACATCAGGTTACCGGCATGCAAGTCCGCATGGAAGCTGTTACACATCATCAAGCTGCCAAACCAGGTGTTCATTGCAGTAATTAACACCTGTGATGGATCTTTAGAAATTTTCTTGACCACTTCAAAGTCTGTCAATGACACCCCATAGAGACGCTCCATGGTTAAGACCCGACGGGTAGAATATTGATGATAAACCTTAGGTGCTGTTGCTGCCTGATTATTGGTCACATTGAGATAGTTGACAAAATCATCCAGATTTTGCGCTTCCTCGATAAAATCAACTTCACGTACCATGCGGGTTTTAATTTCTTCCACAATATCGGCCAGAGACGCAAATTTAACTTTAGGTACAGCTTTTTCCAGCAGCTTGGTGGCCCAGTGCAGCACATTCAGGTCAGTGTAAAGAATGGTTTCCACACCAGGCTTTTGCACTTTAATCACAACATTTTCGCCAGACACCAGCTTGGCAGCATGAACTTGCGCAATAGAAGCAGACGCTAGCGGCGTTTCATCAATTGAAGCGAAAATTTCATCCAGATTACGATCAGCAAACTCAGAGGCTAAGACTTGCTGTATATAACTAAAGGGCAAAGTCGGTGTTTGATCCAGACAGCCTTGAAACTCTTCTACATATTCACGCGGAAACAGCGAAGGTGTGCTGGCAATAAACTGCCCGAGCTTGATATAAGTCGAACCTAAAGATTCAAAAGTTTCACGCATGAGTTTGGCATTGCTCGGCTTTTCAGTTGCATATTTAATGCCCGCCTTTGCTGCAACGACCGCAGTTTCTCCCATACGGGCCACTGAACGAAGTCCATCTAACCAGATATTGTTTTTCATAATGTCTTAGGAAAAATTAATTACACGCAGTGTAGCAAAAAAAATAAATTTTGCAGGCTTATCTTGCCTGACAAACCGGGCAATCTGTATCTTTTTGGAAACTTAAAATTCGCTGTTTGAAATTGAGCCCATCCCACAGCAGAAACTTCTGTCTCAATGGCATTTTTCCTAAGCCTAAGTAAAGCAAAGCATGGTGGGCCTGCAAACTGGCCATGACATTGGGTGTGGTGGCCAACACACCTGAATCCGCACAGCGCAAGCTTTCATCCGCCTGATTTTCTGGAGGAAACAGACAGGCATAACAGGCGGAATCTCCTTCAAGCATAAATAACTGCCCCTGAAATCCAATGGCAGAGGCACTTAATAAGGGCACATTTAATTTTACACAGCTTTGATTCACCAGATAACGCGTTGCAAACTGGTCACAACCATCCAGCACCAAGTCCTGATGCTGGATGAGAGCAGTCGCATTTTCAGTCGTTAAAGCCTGATTAATAGATTCAACCCGTACATGCGGATTAATCTGTCTCAATCTTTTAGCCAGGATTTCTGCTTTATAGAAACCCAGATCTTCAGGTGTAAAAGCCAGCTGACGTTGCAGATTACTCATCTCAATCGTATCTGGGTCAATCAGGGTGATTTTACCCACACCAGCCCGCGCCAACAGTTCTGCCAGCACACAACCGATCCCGCCACACCCCACAATACAGACATTTGAGAATTTCAGTCGTTCCTGTGCTTCAATATCCCAGCCCTCTAATAAAATCTGACGGCTATACAGGTGCAATTCGGCATCTGTCAATTCAAGTTCCGGGGAGATAGCATCCATCGTGAATGTAGACAACGTCTTTCCTTGTTCCAAAATGTTTAAAAAGCGCTTACCCAAAAATTACCTTTATAGAAATATGGAAATGTCATACCAATAAGAATGTGATCAATGTCACAGCGCTTCAATAGCGATTTAATAAAGGAGAATGCAACTGGGCGTCAAATAGCATATCAGCTTAACCCGCAGCATCAAGTAGAAATCATTTGAATGCTGCCTTTATTCATGGCGCTTATTTTGCCTATTCTGTTGAACGAACTTTAATAGATAGCACTCTTTTGAGTGCTTCTGTATTCACACTCTGTATTTCAGTTTGAAAATGTATAAGTTCAGTGAGACCTTCTGCCTGCTCCTATAAATCAGATTAAGCTGTTTAGTAGTCACCCAGAAAACCCCATCTAAAACAGAAGGAAGAATTTGTATGACCGAATCTTATTCAGAACATAATGATCGTGAAAAATTATGGGAATTGATTAAAGGTGTTCGTTTTACCATGATCAGCCATCAGACCGAGACTCAAGAAATCCACTCTCAGCCCATGACAATGCTGAATTTTGAGGGAATGAATGAAAACCAGAACTTATATTTCATTATGAAAGATACCAATGATATTGTGCAGGCCATCACTACAGGACGCCATCATTTAGGCCTGTCATTTGCCAAGCCTTCGGATGATACTTATGTGTCTATCAGTGCGCATGGTGAAATCAGTACCGATCGTGCACTCATTGAAAAATTATGGAATCCGTGGGCGGAAAACTGGTTTGACGGCAAGGATGATCCTAGTATTCGTGTTCTGGTGGCCAAAGCCTTCAGTGCAGAATACTGGAATATTACCGACAATAAAGTGACGCATTTACTTAAAGTACTCAAAGGTAATGTGACTGGAAAACCAGAAAAGCCAGATGCAGAACATGCGAAAATAAACTTATAATTTTTAAACCTTTCTCTCCTTTTAGCCTCTTTTTAAAAGGGGCTAATTTTTTGATAAACTTAAATTCCCCAGAAAAATGAAATGACATTGTAATGACAAAAAGCAGTTATTGAGTTTAATCAGTTTTAGACCTCACCAAATCAAATCCGACAAAAAAAGGCCGCAACCGCGACCTTAAGATAAGTAAAATTATTAACTGACCTGTTGAATGTCCTGAGTTTTTGCAATTTCTTGTTGCTTGAGCAGGTTGCGTTGAATTTTACCGCTTGAGGTTTTTGGTAAATCCTTCACAAACTCTATTTCTTTGGGATAAGCATGCTTGGACAGTCGTGAACGTACATAGTGCTGAAGTTTGAGCCTCAGCTCTTCACTGGCCAAGCACTGTGGCTTTAATACCACAAAGGCTTTCACAATTTCGGTACGCTCCGGATCAGGCTTGCCAATCACAGCAGATTCCAGCACTTCTTCACATTCAAGCAAGGTGCTTTCCACATCAAAAGGTCCCACCCGATACCCTGAAGTTGTAATAACATCGTCAGCACGTCCGATAAAATCAACCCCGCCATATTCATTTAGTTTGACCGTATCACCAGTTAAATAATACTGGCCGGCAAAAGCCTTCCGGTTATGACCGCCATAGCCTTCAAACCACATCAGCGGTGAAGCAGCACAATCCATCGCCAAAGTACCAATACCACCTTTTCCTACTTCCTGAAGGTCATTATTAAGCACTGCAAAACGATGCCCAGGAATCGCAAAACCGGCTGAACCAATTTTCTTGTGATGATCCAGTGCATGATGATTGGCGATCACCATTCCTAGCTCAGTCTGTCCATACTGGTCGTGGATATTTACTCCCAGTTCATGGTTAAACCATTGAATGACTTCTGGAGTTAAAGGTTCACCTGCACTACTGACCACACGTAAATATGAACTGATTTCAGCATCAAATTTTTCTTTAAAACCAAAGAACATCCGGAATGCTGTTGGTGAGCCGGTTAAATTATTGACCTGATATTTTTTAATAATCTCAACTGCATGGTCTACACTAAAAGCACGTTCATCCATAATAATGCTATGCCCCAGACTCAATGGGCCGGCAATGCCATAATACAAACCATAAGCCCAACCGGGATCGGCCAGATTCCAGAATGAGTCTTCTTCACGCAAATCTACGGCGTGCAACATATAACCTTTAAAGGCCAGCAGAGCTTTTAAAGGCACAGGTACGGATTTCGCCAGACCAGTCGTACCTGAGGTAAACATCATCAGAAAAATATCACTTAAACCGCCCTGAACCGTGTCAAACTCGGTAGGATGCTTTTTAAGCTCAGCCCAGAAATCAGCATCTCGAGCCGCATTTTCTGAACTTGGTTGCACCGTTAAAATATGGGGAATATCTAGCCCGTTCAGTTTTGGACGCTGTTCATGGTTAGCAACAATCAGTCGAGTGTGAGCCGTATTAATACGATGCTCAATCGCCTTACTCTCAAAAGCCGTAAATAAAGGCTGATAAATAGCACCAATACGCCAGGTGGCAAGAATAGTGATCAGTAATTCAGGAGTACGCGGAAGCAGACCAGCAATGCAGTCACCTGCCTGCAAACCGAGTGCTGTCATATAGTGGGCAAGCTGTGCTGAAGCATCTGCCAGCTGTTCAAAGCTCCAATGCTGTGTTGTGCCATTTTTACCTTCCCAGATCAGCGCAGTCCGGTTCTGGCCCAGATAGCGTCCGCAACATTCTGTATAAGCATTGAGAGCCTCCGGCGTTCCTGCCAGCTGTTGTTGAACCATCATGTCAAAATCAAATTCGCGATATGCTTGTTCTAGTGTCTTCATCCCGACAACCTCTATTTCTGTTGTATGTTCAGACGATGTGTCTGTGTCCGTTGTAGTTGTTGTTATCTCTACTGCCTGCGAAGTCCATTACAGGCAGGTTAAAAGCTGCTTTAGCTTCAGAGCATGTGTTGCTGTCCTTGTAGCGAGTGGCTTTTCGATTGAATCAATAATTCACCATGCTTTATCACCTTCTACAATTTCCATATCCCTCAATAGGCCTGCAGGATTTGAACAGTCCTCTTCATCCTGCGCCTTAGATTTTGCTGACCTCCCGGGCGATCACCAGACGCTGAATATCTGAAGCCCCTTCATAAATCTGGCTGACGCGTACATCCCGATAAATACGTTCTACGGGGAAATCCGACACATAGCCATATCCGCCATGAATCTGAATGGCATCAGAGCAGACCCGCTCTGCAATCGTCGAAGCAAACAGTTTGGCCATAGAGGCTTCTTTCAAGCATGCTAAACCGGCATCTTTCAAAGTAGCTGCATGCAAAGTCAGTTGTCGCGCTGCTTCAATCTGGGTCGCCATATCAGCAAGCCGAAAGGCTACTGCCTGATGCTGAACCAGTTCCACCCCAAAAGATTTGCGTTCATTGGCATATTCCACTGCGGCATCCAGCGCAGCTCGTGCCATGCCGACAGACTGTGCTGCAATCCCGATCCGGCCAGATTCTAGATTAGACAAGGCAATTTTGTAGCCCTCACCTTCCTGTCCTAACAGGTTTTGAGCTGGAATCCGGCATTGATCAAAGATAATCGTGGCCGTATCAGAACAATGCTGGCCCATTTTCTCTTCCAGACCTGAAATCAGATAACCCGGCGTATCTGTCGGTACCAGAAAGCATGAAATACCTTTCTTGCCAGCAGATTTATCGGTGACTGCAAACACCAGGGCAATCTGGGCATGTTTGCCAGTGGTAATAAATTGCTTGGTGCCATTGAGTACCCACTCATCTCCATCACGTTCTGCTTTACATTGCAAAGCACTGGCATCTGAGCCAGCCTGTGGTTCAGTCAAACAGAAACAACCCAGCCATTCACCCGAAGCCAGTTTGGTTAAATAGGTCTGCTTTTGTTCTTCTGTGCCATAACGCTGGGTAATGCCACAAGGCAGGGAGTTTTGTACACTGACAATAGTCGAGATAGCTCCGTCTCCGGCGGCAATTTCTTCCAGTGCCAATACCAGAGAAACATAGTCCAGACCTGCACCGCCCCACTGTTCGGCAACGGTCATTCCCAGCGCTCCCAGCTCACCCAGTTCTTTGAGTTCCTGAGCTGGAAATTGGGCCGTTTTATCGCGCAAGGCCGCGGTAGGCTTCAGTTTCTGCTGCGAATAGTTACGCATCATCTCCTGAATCATTTTTTGTTCATCATTTAAAAGCACAGCGTATTTCCTTTACTCATCTTTCTTATTTTTTAATACAGGGTAAATGCCTAAAAAGTCTCTTACCCGGTCTTTTTATGCCCTTTAAGCTCAAATCTTTATTTCTCTGCCATACGAATCGCCCCATCCAGACGAATCACTTCACCATTTAAATAACTATTTTCAAAGATGTGACCGACCAATTGAGCAAATTCCTGAGGTTTGGCCAGACGTGGTGGAAAAGGAACCATCTGCCCCAAGGCATCCTGTACATTCTGTGGCATACCTTTCAACATGGGCGTTTCCATAATGCCCGGTGCAATGGTCATTACACGAATCGCTTCACGCGCCAACTCACGTGCCAAAGGCAAAGTCATGGCAACCACAGCACCTTTAGATGCAGCATAAGCACTTTGACCGATCTGCCCCTCAAAGGCGGCAACTGAAGCCGTATTCACAATTACACCGCGTTCTTCTTCGTCTGATTGCAGTTGATATTTTGCAATTAATGCCGCTGCATGACGCAACATATTAAAGGTGCCAACCACATTGATATTTAATACTTTCTGGAACATAGCAAGCTCGTGAATACCCTTCTTGCCCAGCACCTTCGCTGAAGGTGCGATTCCGGCGCAGTTCACAAGACCATTGAGCTGACCATATTTATTTTCCACCTGAGCAAAAAAGGTTTCTACCGCCTGCTCATCAGTGACATCCAGTTGCACAAATTCCGCCTGTTCGCCCAACTGCTGCGCTAAGGCAATGCCTAGTTCCTGGTTCATATCGACCAGAATCACTTGTGCACCCTGCTCTACCAGATGCGTGGCGGTGGCGGCACCCAGACCTGATGCACCACCTGTAACCACAATGACTTTTCCCTGAACCTTCATTTTAATGTCCTATTAAGATAGTTTGGCAAGCTAAGACTTAATAGGCAGAGTAAACAGAGATTTAATTCTGTACAATTTCCAAATATCGCATCTTGATTGATGGATTTGGACAATAAAAAAGGAAGATTGGACTGGCCATGCATTTACCTGCCTTGAAATATAGTAAGGGAACGATCTCGATTGATCTGGTTCATGAGGCGCTATTAAATGCCAAAGCGCAGCACTATGACATTTCTGTAATTTTAACTAAAGCCGGTATTCCGCTAGAAATTCTTCACTCAGCCAAAGCTCGGGTTTCGGTCGCGCAATATGCCGCCTTGTGGACTGTACTTGCCGACAGCATGAATGATGAATTTTTTGGGATGGATAGCCATCCGATGCGCCGTGGCAGCTTTAAGCTTTTATCTAGAATGCTGTTACAAGCCGACACGCTGGAAAAAGCCCTGCAACAAATCCTGCAATTTTTTAATCTGGTTCTGGACGACCTGCACAGCACCCTCATGGTTCAGGAAAACTTCGCTTATATTCTGATTTATGACCAGAAGCAGACCAAGCGCATGTTTAGCTATGCGACCTATCTAATGCTAATTCATTCTCTCTTATGCTGGTTAAGTGGACAGCGAATTTTGCTGAATCAGATTCAACTCAAGTGCGCTGCACCGCTGGAAGATTTTGATTATAAAGTCCGTTTTTGTGAACAGATTGAATATCAGGCCAGCGAAAATTATATCCAGTTTGATGCAGCCTATTTACATCTGCCGGTGAAGCAGGATCAAAACTCCTGGTATCAATTTATCCAGCGAACGCCCGACAATCTGTTGGTCCGGTTTAAAAACCCTTATGCGCTAAGCACCCAGATTCGCAAACGGCTTTTAACGGTTCCACCCGCCGAATGGCTGGAATTCAATGAACTGGCCCTGAAAATGAATATGTCCGAAGCCACGATGCAACGGCGCCTAAAAAATGAAGGATTTAGTTATCAGCAGCTTAAAAATGAGATTCGACGTGATACCGCAATTGAGCTGTTAACCCGTACCGCCCAAAGTTTGCAAGACATCAGTGAACAATTGAACTTTCAGGAAGTCAGCGCTTTTCATCGGGCTTTTAAAAAATGGACAGGTGTAAGTCCAGGGGCGTATCGGCAAAATATTACTAAATAATTCCTTTAATATAGCTCCAAAAAATCAAATTCGGCTCTAAAAACCCATTTAAGCTCATATTTATCTGATAGTTATATATTTCAAGGCTTATTCTCTTAAATTATCCTACTGCTCAGTCATCTACAAAGCTTTGCATTTCCACCCAATATAGGTTAATTTTCAACCAATTTAAAACATCCCTTTGGGTTATGTTCTCCCTTTTCTCCTTTATTGTTGAAGGTATCTCCATGTTAAAGATGACTGATGTGCTGGGTCAAAACCTTGCTCAAAAATTCTCTCAAGCTTTATCTTCTTCAACTGATCTGCTGACAGAGCAGTTGAATCAAGGAATTTTGAATGCATCGGATGCAGAACTGAAAGACGCAATTTCGCACTTCTTTAACCAGGTGGACGCAACGGAAACAGCGCATGCACTTGAAATTCCGGCAGAGCGTATGCAGGAATTACAGCAAGGCATTGACTTAAAAGATGAAAAATTTTTGACAGATACGATAAAAGTTGTCGCATTATGCTTGGCAATGGAAACCGGCAGCCTCGATCAAGTCGAAATTTATGACTGTCTAGAAGATTATCCGATGTAATTCGTCTAAAGGATTATTCAGAAGCGGTGCCTTCGCATCGCTTTTTGGTTTGAATAATAAAACCAATAGCAAATCACTTATGAAGATAAAGTTGATAGTGTTCATCCTGCCGGAGTAATGATTCAGGGCCATAAAACGAAGGGCGGCCAGCTAAGATACTGGCCAGCTACCGAGCTGTGGCCAGGAAACTCTATATTTGCAAAATCTAGTTTTAAAGCCGGTTCCTGTCTTGATAGAAATGCCCCCTAAAACTCATATTCCAATAAAAAAGCGACTCAGTTCAGCCGCTTTTTTATCAATAAGAACCCGCATGGATGAGTGATTAATGTGGCCACTGCCCCAGTGTTACGCGGTCATTTCCACCATAATCCTTCAGAGTGCGTACCTGCTTATAACCAGCCTGAGTAAACAACTGACGTACTGCCTCCCCCTGATCATAGCCATGTTCCAGTACCACCCAGCCATTCACCGCAAGATGCTTTTTAGCTTGCAGAATGATCATTTCAATATCAGCCAGACCCTGTTTGTCCGCAACCAGCGCACGTTCCGGCTCAGTCGCCAGATCTGGCATATGCTCATCATCGGCATCAATGTACGGCGGGTTAGATACGATCACATCAAAAAACTGGCGGCCTAATGGTTTTAGCCATGAGCCCAGTACAAACTGCACATGATTTAAATCATGCTTTTCAGCATTATATTTGGCGACTTCCAGTGTGGGTTCATAAATATCTGTAGCCGTCACTGCCCACTGAGGACGTTCAGATGCAAGAGATAAGGCAATCGCCCCTGTTCCTGTACCTAAATCGACCAGACGTGTATCTTCTGGCAGCTCCAGTTTCAGGACAGTTTCGACCAGCACTTCTGTATCTGGACGCGGCACTAGAGTATCTGGAGTGACTTTCAGATCCAGTGTCCAGAAAGGCTGCGAACCGGTGACATAGGCCAAAGGCTCACCCGCTGCAATACGTGCCAAACCTTCAATATAAGCCAGCTCCTGTTCTGCTGTCAGCTGCTGCTCTTTCTTCATTATCAAATCAAAAGAATCAACCTTGGTAATGTGCTCTAGCAGCCAGGCATTTTCCTGACGCTCATAACTTTCAGCTTCGCCGCGTAAGGCCAGTGCTTCTAAAATATTCATTAGCCACCATTCTGCTGTGCCAGCATTGCAAGCTGATCAGCCTGATATTCGCGCTGCAAGCTATCGAGCAGCTCGGTCAGATCACCTTCCATCACGGCATCCAGCTTATATAACGTCAGGTTAATGCGGTGATCTGTCATACGGCCTTGCGGATAGTTATAAGTACGGATACGCTCAGAACGGTCACCCGAACCCACCAGGTCACGGCGCATTTCCGAAGTCGCTGCATCAGCCGCAGCACGTTTGGCATTTTCCAGACGTGATGCCAGCAGCGCCATTGCCTTGGCTTTGTTCTTATGCTGTGAACGTTCTTCCTGACATTCCACCACAGTTCCCGTTGGAAGGTGGGTAATACGTACCGCAGAATCCGTTTTGTTCACGTGCTGACCACCGGCACCCGAAGCACGGTAAGTATCAATACGTAAATCTGCCGGATTAATATCCACAGTCGTATCTACATCAATTTCTGGCAGAATTGCCACCGTACAGGCGGAAGTATGTACACGGCCCTGAGACTCGGTCGCGGGTACACGCTGTACCCGGTGCGCGCCACTTTCAAATTTCAAGCGGCCAAAAACACCTTCACCTTTTACAAGGCAAATGACTTCTTTATAACCGCCATGCTCGCCTTCGTTTTCAGAAAGTATCTCGATACGCCAGCCCTGCGTTTCTGCGAATCGACTATACATGCGGAACAAATCGCCCGAGAAAATCGCCGCTTCATCCCCACCCGTTCCGGCACGAATCTCCAGATAAGCCGAGTTTGCATCATTCGGATCTTTCGGAATCATCAGGATATTCAAGTCAGCTTCCAACTGCTCAGTCAGGGCTTTATTTTCCTTGATCTCTTCCTGTGCCATTTCCTTAAAGTCAGGATCGGATAACATTGCTTGCGCAGTTTCAATATCTTCTTCCGCCTGTTTGTATCTGCTCCAGACTTCACTAATCTCGGTCAAGTCATTATGCTCGCGAGACAATTGACGGAAGCGTTTGTTATCTGAAATGACTTCTGCATCAGCCAATAATGCAGTCAGTTCTTCGTGGCGGTCAGAGAGTTGGTCTAATCGTAAACGTAACGATTCTTTCATTTTCTAAAAAATCTCAAACATAGGCTGCAACTAAAACTCATTTAGCACAGCGAAATCAAAAAATTGCGCCTAGTTTAACGATTCTCTGGGTTAATGAACATCATTATTGAGTAAGTCCGCCTAGCAGATTTGTACGATCCTGAGATTTGTTAACCAATATGATCAAAATACTTGTGCTTGGTTTTTTTATAAGCGATTGCATTCTTATTCTTCGCTCATTTTACAATTTGCCCAACAAAGCCAGCAAATATGGAGATTGATCTTCACATTTTTTTACGAATGATTTGTTACATTTTGCGCATCGAAATTAATTATAGTCCTGTAGGGACATGGAGTTGGACATGAAACTCAATGCAATTTTAATGAGTGCAGCACTTGCTGCCGGCTCAATGATGACTGTTAATGCACATGCCGACAGTACTGCACGTGTTGCAGCAGCTAGTGCTTTAGGCAGCGCTGCGGGTACGGCAGTGGGTAAAAATATGGGTGGTAATACAGGTGCGACCATTGGTGCCGTACTGGGCGGTGCAGGTGGCGCTGCAGTCGCGAGCAACAAGCGTAACCGCACCGAATCTGCAATCGGTGGTGCATTGGGTGGTGGCGCAGGCTATACCGTAGGTAAAAACATGGGCGGCACAAATGGCGGTTATATCGGTTCAGCATTAGGTGCTGCTGGTGGTGCAGCACTGGGTAACAAAATTTCTAAGGACAAAGCTGCTGATCGTGCTGCGGAAAAACGCTCTAAACACTGGAAAAAACGTCATCGCCATCACTAAGTTTTAAACCCACGATATTTAACAAGCACCTTCGGGTGCTTTTTTTAGTATGCTTTTTAATACCTTCTAAGATTATGAATAAATAAAGGATAAAACCCATACAGTTTTATAACATTGCCTTCATGCTCACTCAAATTTACTGCCTTAACTTATAAGTTATACAAATTAGATCCAGATATTTTATAGGTGTACTCATGAACTATAAGAATTTAATAATTGCTGTTATTGCAACCTCAGCCATGGGTATGACAGCAGCCAATGCCGGCAATTCAACCAATACTGCTCTTGCTTCTGCTCTGGGTGGAGTGGCCGGTGCTGCCGTAGGCAAACAGCTAGGTGGCCAAACTGGCGCAACCATTGGTTCAGCCATTGGCGGTGGTGCAGGCGCAGCAGTTTCAGCCAATAAACGTGATCGTAATGGTGCAATTATTGGTGGAGCACTGGGTGGTGGTGCCGGTTATGCAGTAGGCAATAACATGGGAGGCAGCAATGGCGGCTTGATTGGTGCATCTTTAGGCTCTGCTGGTGGTTCAGTACTGGGCAAGAAAGTGAGTGAGGACCGCCGCTATGATGACCGTAATGATCGCCGTTATAATTCAAATGGCTATCGCTACAATGATTATCGCTATAACAATCGTCACGATAATGGCCGCCATTTAGGTCATTATAAAAATGGCAAACGCCGTTAATTTATTCTTCTTTTCTGTTTTACCCTTCAAGCATCTTCGGATGCTTTTTTTTATGCTTTTGTATTTATATCGTTTTTTATCGATATACAAAACCGGCCTAAAATCGTATGCTGTCTACAATTATTTTTTATTTGGATTGATCATGCGCACACTCGCAGATATTCAATTTTCTATTCTTGAACTGGTGCCGGTTCGAGACGACAAAAGCATTCAATTTTCCTTGCAACATGCTTTAGAGTTAGCACAGACCGCTGAAAAACTGGGTTATCACCGGATGTGGCTGGCAGAGCATCATAATATGGATGGCATCGCCAGTTCGGCCACGGCTGTTCTCTTAGGCTATTTACTGGCCAACACCCAGACCCTCAAGTTGGGTTCAGGCGGAATTATGCTGCCCAACCATGCACCACTTATAGTAGCTGAACAATTCGGTACTCTGGCTACCTTATATCCGGGGCGCATTGAGCTGGGGCTGGGCCGCGCACCCGGAACAGATCAAATGACTATGCGTGCCCTGCGCCGTGGCCGCCAGGAAACTGAAAATCAGTTCCCTGAGGATGTTATGGAAATTTTGCAATATTTCAAAGAACCTTTACCCAACCAGCGTATTGTTGCAACTCCAGGCCAAAGCACACACGTACCTGTGTGGTTATTAGGTTCGAGCCTGTTTAGTGCACAACTGGCAGCAAAACTCGGTCTACCCTATTCTTTTGCTTCGCACTTTGCCCCACGTATGCTGGGCCAGGCCATTCAATTATATCGTGACAACTTTGAACCCTCTGAATATCTGGACCGCCCTTATGTGTCGATGGGTGTACCCACCTGTGTGGCTGACACAGATGAAGAAGCTCACTATCTGGCCACCAGTGCTTATCAGCGAGTATTGGCGCTGATTCGTGGTCAAAGCCTGAAACTAAAAGCCCCTGTTAATTCGATGGAAGGCCTGTGGTCAGCCCCTGAAAAAATGTCCGTAGATAATTTCTTTGGCATGGCGCAAGTAGGTTCTAAAGCTACGGTAAAACAGGGCCTAGAATTACTCTTGGAAAAATATGAGGTTGATGAGTTTATCTTTACTTGTGATATTTATGATACGGACAAACGCCTGCATAACTTTGATTTGCTCATGCATATCAAGAATGGGCAATAAAACTCCTCAATTAGAAGTTGAAATATTCTGCTCATCCTCATGCGTGAGCAGAAGAACTGTTTGCATATCACCGATGCAAATTTTCTCTTTCTAAAATAGCTTTCTACGCGATCTCTCTTTCTATGCTTTAGTAGAAATCAAATCTATGTTTCTATAAATTAGATGACTGCCTAAGTTAAATTTTCTGCTTTTATTGTTCCACAATTTTGTTTATATCTATTCAAAATAAAACCAATTAATAAATAATTTCAAGGAACACAAATGTCCAGCAAGCAGGATACACACATCGGTATTTTTGAAAATCGGGCTGAGTGTTTTCAGCAATTTACGGGAGTTCAACTTGCTTCTTCCAAACTGGCTGAATTTGATTGTGCAGGAAAACACATTGCGATTATCGGGACCGATCAGTTTACAGTCAGTCAGCTTGACCGGCTCACTCAGCAAGCTCAATCCGTTAAAGTTTTCCAGATTAGTCCGCAATTTATCTTGCCTTGCTCTACCCGTAGCTTGCAGCGCATGTTCCACCATCCTTTAATTAGCAAAAATAGACGCCTGTTCAACAACCGGGTTAAAAGCATACTTTCACTGCGCTATCTGGAAAATCAGGTCGCCAATGTCTGGTTAAGACGTCAGTTAATGCCTAATCTGGCAACGCCGCCCAAAGTTTACTTAAAGTCCGATGATTATTATGTCGCGCTACAGCGTGAAAACTGCCAGCTCATTACTTGGCCAATCCTGAAAATTGCAGGCAATGTTCTCTATTGCATTAATGGAGATCAGCATCAAGTCGAAGTTATTGTGCATACTTATTTACCAGAACATAATGCACAATAAAGTCATTCACATAAGCTTCGATGACTTTTAAGACCCTCTAAGCCACCTCAGCAATGAGAATTAAGCTGTTTAAGTAACCAGAATTAATCATGATTCAGCTCTTTTATTTCTCAATGTGATTGTAAACATTTCCTGTAATTATAATTCTCATATTTTATTTCTATAAATTTGGGAGATTTGTTTATTTTTATCTATAAATCAAGACCAAGCTAAGGCTTGGTCCTGGATATTTTTCAACCGATACGACGCTTGAGACCTGTCATCTGTAGCACACGGGTGGAAATCTCTTCAATCGACATTTCCGAGACATTCAGGTATTTAATGCCTTCTGAAATATAGATCCCTTCAATCGCACGCAGCTCCATCTGGCACTGACTAAAACTTGCATAACGGCTATTGGCTTTACGTTCGGTACGGATTGCCACCAGACGGTCTGCATCAATCATCAGGCCGAAAAGCTTGTTCTTATGCGGTCTGAGTACTGCTGGCAGGCGATTGTCATCCAGGTCTTCCTCAGTCAATGGATAGTTGGCCACACGAATTCCAAACTGTAAAGACAGATAAATGGAGGTGGGTGTTTTACCCGAACGTGACACACCAATCAGGATCAAATCAGCTTTATCATAATGGCGGGTACGTGCGCCATCATCATTATCGAGTGCAAAATGAACTGCATCAATACGGGCCTTATAAGATTCAGAATCTGTAACCGCATGAGTCTGACCGACTAAAGTCGTAGGAATCGTGCCTAACTCATCAGCCAATTTACTAATAAGCCCTTCAAATACATCAAGATTTACCGCATTTGCTGTATTAATAATATCGCGCACATAAGGATCAACCAAAGTATCAAATACCAGAGGTTTTTCACCGTCTATTTGAGCTCTTGCATTGATCTCTGCCACCACACTTGTAGCGGCTTCTTCAGAGCTAATGTAAGGGATAATATGAATGTCAAATTTTACATGTGGAAACTGCGCTAACAGCGAGTGGCCAAGCGTTTCAGCGGTGATGGCAGTACCATCTGAAATAAAGAAAACACTACGCTGAATTTGTTTACCTTCTGACATTAAAATTCTCCTCAAACATTTGTCTTAGTGCTATATAATCTTTATAGTAAACCGATCTTACATGACTGTCGCTTAGTAAAATCAAAAACCTAGACGATTTGCTATACTCTCATGCCAAGATAGTGATTAATACTGCAAAAGTGGAGTAACAACTTTGGAAGCGCGCGTAATTGGTCTTGAAAAATTAGGGAAGCACGACGTTGAGCTTGTTGGTGGGAAAAACTCATCACTAGGTGAAATGATCAGCCATTTATCAAATGCTGGTGTATCAGTGCCAGGTGGTTTTGCAACAACTGCAAATGCCTATCGTGAATTTCTCGAGCAAAGTGGCCTAAACGCTAAAATTAATGCAGAGCTTGCAGCACTGAATGTAGATGATGTAAATGCTCTGGCTGAAACTGGCGCAAAAATTCGCCAATGGATTGTGGATACTCCACTTACAGCGGAATTAGAAAAAGAAATTCGTACAGCTTTTGCAGAGCTTTCAAACGGCAACACTGACATCGCGGTTGCCGTTCGTTCATCTGCGACCGCAGAAGATTTACCCGATGCATCTTTTGCAGGCCAGCAAGAAACCTTCTTGAACATTCGCGGCATTGACAACGTGCTGATCGCAATTAAAGAAGTGTTCGCCTCTTTGTACAACGACCGCGCAATTTCTTATCGTGTACACCAAAATTTTGCCCATGACGTGGTTGCCCTCTCTGCAGGTGTACAGCGCATGGTTCGCTCTGAAACAGGTGCTGCCGGTGTAATGTTTACGCTGGATACAGAATCTGGTTTCCGTGATGCGGTATTTATCACTGCATCTTATGGTCTGGGTGAAATGGTAGTACAGGGTGCGGTTAACCCGGATGAATTCTATATCTCCAAGCCTCTTCTCAATGCTGGTCGACACGCGATTTTACGCCGCAACCTAGGTTCTAAACACCAAAAAATGATCTACGGTGAGGAAGGCGCTGCAGGTAAGTCTGTAGTTGTTGTGGATGTAGAAAAAGCAGACCGTCAACAGTTCGCACTGAATGATCAAGAACTTCAAGAACTTGCTAAACAAGCAATCATCATTGAAAATCACTATGGCTCACCAATGGATATTGAATGGGCGAAAGACGGTGATGACGGTAAAATTTACATTGTTCAAGCACGCCCTGAGACTGTAAAGAGCCGTGAAAACGTCGGTACAATGGAACGCTACCTGTTAAAGCAACGCGGCACCGTGATTTGTGAAGGCCGTTCAATCGGTCAACGTATCGGTTCTGGTAAAGTCCGTATCGTGACCTCTATTAAAGAGATGGACAAAGTACAAGATGGTGACGTACTTGTATCTGACATGACTGACCCGGACTGGGAACCAGTGATGAAGCGTGCTGCTGCCATTGTGACGAATCGTGGTGGGCGTACCTGTCATGCGGCTATTATTGCTCGTGAACTTGGCGTTCCAGCGATTGTCGGCTGTGGTAATGCTACCGAAGTTCTGACAGATGGTCAGGAAGTGACGGTATCATGTGCAGAAGGTGATACTGGTTTCATTTATGAAGGCGCACTTGATTTCGAAATTCAAACCAACTCTATCGAATCAATGCCAAAACTGCCGTTCAAAATCATGATGAACGTCGGTAACCCGGATCGGGCATTTGACTTTGCACAAATTCCAAACGAAGGGATTGGCTTAGCTCGTCTGGAGTTCATCATCAACCGTATGATTGGTGTGCATCCTAAAGCGCTATTAAATATTGACAGCCTGCCACGTGAAACTCGTGCTGCAGTTATGGCACGTACTGCGGGCTATGCGTCTCCGATCGAGTTCTATGTAGAAAAACTGGTCGAAGGTATTTCTACCCTTGCTGCTGCATTTGCTGACAAGCCAGTGATTGTGCGTATGTCTGACTTCAAGTCAAACGAATATGCCAACTTGATCGGTGGTAAGTTATACGAACCAGAAGAAGAAAACCCTATGTTGGGCTTCCGTGGTGCCAGCCGTTATGTGTCTGACAACTTCCGTGACTGCTTCGAACTTGAATGCCGCGCACTGAAGAAAGTACGTGATGAAATGGGCTTAACCAACGTACAGATTATGATTCCATTCGTACGTACAGTTGCTGAAGCAAAACGTGTAATCGAACTCCTTGCCCTAAACGGCTTGAAACGTGGCGAAAATGGCCTGAAAGTTATTATGATGTGTGAATTGCCAACGAACGCATTATTAGCTGAACAGTTCCTGGAGCACTTCGATGGCTTCTCAATCGGTTCAAACGACTTGACTCAGCTTACACTTGGTCTGGACCGTGATTCTGGTATCGTCTCTCACCTGTTTGATGAGCGTGATCCAGCCGTTAAAGCGCTACTTTCGATGGCTATCCATGCTTGCCGTAAAGCAGGCAAATATGTAGGTATCTGTGGTCAAGGTCCTTCAGACCATCCAGATCTTGCACAATGGCTCATGGAACAAGGCATTGAATCCGTGTCTCTAAACCCGGACTCTGTACTAGATACCTGGTTCTTCCTGGCTGAAGAAAAAGTTCAAAAAGCATAACTAAATGCTGATAAAAAAGACCCGTTTCAGGGTCTTTTTTATGGCTTAAAGATAGTGGTAAATCAGTTTCCAGAAAAACTTAATCTATTGATTTTTAATTATTTTAATATAGGTCACTCTGTACACCTTCTTAATTCAAGAACAAACAAATACCAACATTTAATTACCCTATAAATTGCCATAATTAATTAGCACTGAAATCCATATTCGAGTACTAAAATCACGAATCCTTGTTACACTAGTTTTACCCAGAGAAAATTTAGATTATCAATATTCTTGAAAATACTGAATTTATCTCTATATCTAAACACAGGCGCTTCTATTTGTTTTAACATAAAACGCAAGAGAGTCTGATTTCAGTTCTTTTTTGAAATTTACATTTTGAGATTCAGTTTATATGCAGATTTACTTGGCACGAAATAATCAACAAGCTGGTCCTTATACCTTGGAACAACTCAATCAGATGCTTGCTGACCAGCAAGTGTTACTGACTGATCTGGCTTGGCATCAGGGTATGACAGAGTGGAAGGCTTTAGGTGAACTGACGCAAGGAAAATCAGTATATATGCCTGAGGGCTATATCCCCCCCGCGCCTGCACCTGCATCAACTGCCTATCAGCACACCACCTCAACCCCAGCCTCTTCTACGCAGACCCACGCTCAACATACAACCAATAAAAATGAGCTGGCCAGCATCCCGAGTCGTATTCTTGCCAAGATTGTTGATCTGTTATTGTGGCTTCCTGCGACGTTCATTTTGACAGCTTTCTTTACACCGGCACAGGAAACTCAGTTTGCAACCCTGAATCAGGAATTTATAAATGTCATGCTGGACAGCAATGCTGACCCTGCTCTGGCACAACAATTACAAACCCAAATGTTCGAAATGTTCTCACAGCAGGCCTGGATCGCCACCGCGCTTTACCTCATTATCATGCTGGCAATACAGGCTTTTCTGATTGCGAAATCAGGACAGAGTATCGGGAAAAAACTAACCAAAATTAAGATTGTAGATGCTGAAACTGGGGAGAAAACCAGTCTGCTACGTGCTTTTACAATTCGTAGTGTCTGCTTTATTTTCTTGAATATCATGCTTATGCCAATCAGCACAATCATTGACTGGGCTTTTGGTCTGGGGGAAAAACGACAGACCCTGCATGATAAACTTGCTAAAACACAAGTCGTAAAACAATAACTTATCATTCTTTTAAATGGGATGGAGTGCATCCCATTTTCCCTCATTACGTTGAAATTAAAATAAAATTCCAACAATTATTCTTAAATCCCGACCAGCAAAATCAGTTTCTTTTACAGGGATTTAAAGCACCTTTATATATAGCTTAGTTTATCAATATCAGGCATAATGCCCCACAACGTAGCGGTGTGTTGTGACCAGAAGGATGTTTTTATAAAAAATCAGCCTTTTTAGTCATGCCACACTTTAATCGCTATCCCATATTAAATTAGGGAATGGGACTCTTCACCGAGGTTGTAAAATGAGACAAACAATTTTAGCTGTATTGTCTTTATCTGCGATGGCTGCACTCTTAACTGGGTGTGGTGGTGATTTAGTACTTCTGAACTCTAAAGGTCCAGTTGCTGAAGGTCAAAGTAACCTGATGATGACTGCGATCTACTTAATGCTGTTGGTGGTTATTCCATCTATCATTATGGCATTATGGTTCGGTTGGAAATATCGCGCATCGAATAAAGACGCAGACTATAAACCTACATGGGCACACTCTACTGCGATTGAAATTGTAGTATGGGGTATTCCTGTCATTATTATTGGTGTTTTAGCCTGGTTAACTTGGTGGGGTTCCCACAAGTATGACCCATACCGTCCAATTGAGGCGGATAAAGCACCACTAACTGTTCAAGTAATTGCAGAACAATTCAAATGGATTTTCATCTATCCTGAGCAAAATATTGCAACTGTTAACGAATTGCGTTTCCCTGAGAAAACTCCGGTAAGCCTTCGTTTAACCTCTAACTTCACGATGAACTCGTTCTTCATCCCGGCGTTAAGTGGTCAGATCTATGCAATGGCAGGTATGCAAACCCACTTGAATATCTTGGCTGATGAAACTAGCCCGGCTGAAGGCTACCGCGGTTTCTCTTCCAACTACTCAGGTTACGGCTTCTCACAAATGCATTTCCGTGCTCACTCTGTGACAGATGCTCAGTTTGCTGAATGGGTTTCTGCTGTTCAGTCAGGTAATGGTACTTCAGTCAATTCAAAAGCAGTTCAAAAGACTGTTCTAGATCAAGCTGAATTTGCAGCCTTACGTGATGGCAACCGTTCACAAAAACAAATTGATGCAATGGTTCGTAATGCAAGAACAGATCTAGAGAAAAAACTCGCTGCAACTGCTCAGGCAGAAGGTCCATATAAGACTCAGCCACATCCTGTGACTTATTATTCTTCTGTAGAGCCGGGCTTGTTTGAATCTGTGATTAATAACTATATGAGTAACTACCATGGTGCTGACCATTCAGCTCCGGCTGTAGAGGCTACAGCGACTGACGCTGTTGCTCATGATGAAGCTGCGGCTTCTGAAGCTCATGTAGCTGTTGAACATGCGACTGCTTCTCAAGGAGAATAAGAATGAGCTTCTTAGGTAAGTTAGGTCCAGATGCAATTCCTTACGATCCAATCGTATTGGTCACAGTTGCAATGATGATCTTGGGTGGTATCGCAGTTGTTGCTGGTATTACCTACTTCAAGAAATGGGGCTACTTGTGGAACGAATGGTTCACATCGGTAGACCATAAAAAAATTGGTATCATGTATATCCTCGTATCAGTGATCATGCTGGTGCGTGGTTTCGCCGATGCGATCATGATGCGTCTTCAGCAGTTCCTTGCAAAAGGTGGCGGCGAAGGCTACTTACACCCTGAACACTATGACCAGATCTTCACCGCACACGGTGTAATCATGATCTTCTTCGTAGCGATGGGTCTTGTTGTTGGTTTAATGAACATCTCTGTACCGCTTCAAATCGGTGCACGTGACGTTGCATTCCCATTATTGAACTCTTTAAGCTTCTGGCTATTCGCTGGTGCTGCGGGTCTGATGATGGTTTCACTTGCTCTAGGTGAATTCGCAGCAACAGGTTGGATGGCGTATCCACCACTGTCAGGTATTGAATATTCACCTGGCGTTGGTATGGATTACTATATCTGGGCACTGCAGATTTCTGGTCTCGGTACGCTTCTAACGGGTGTTAACTTCTTTGTTACCATCATTAAAATGCGTGCACCTGGCATGAAACTGATGGAAATGCCAATCTTTACCTGGACTGCACTATGTACGTCTGTACTGATCATTGCCGCATTCCCGGTGTTAACTGCAACTATTGCAATGCTAACGCTTGACCGTTACTTCGGTTTCCATTTCTTTACGAACGACCTAGGCGGCAGCCCGATGTTGTACGTAAACCTGATTTGGACATGGGGTCACCCGGAAGTATATATTCTGATTTTACCTGCTTTTGGTATTTACTCAGAAGTTGTAGCAACATTCTGCCGCAAAACGCTATTTGGTTATAAATCGATGGTGTATGCAACAGTAGCAATCACAGTATTGTCATTCGTTGTATGGGTTCACCACTTCTTTACCATGGGTGCAGGTGCCAACGTTAACGCGTTCTTCGGTATCATGACCATGATTATTGCGATTCCTACAGGTGTGAAAATCTTCTCTTGGTTATTCACCATGTATAAGGGTCGTATTGTCTACACTACGCCAATGCTATGGACACTGGGCTTCCTGGTAACTTTCGGTATTGGTGGTATGACTGGTGTATTGATGGCAGTTCCACCAGCGGACTTCCTGGTACATAACTCTTTGTTCCTGATCGCTCACTTCCATAACGTAATTATTGGT
Source organism: Acinetobacter sp. S4397-1 (assembly GCF_024129285.1). NCBI lineage: Bacteria > Pseudomonadati > Pseudomonadota > Gammaproteobacteria > Moraxellales > Moraxellaceae > Acinetobacter > Acinetobacter sp. S4397-1. The sequence goes on along the minus strand of NZ_JAMXXZ010000002.1, from coordinate 171,370 downwards.
GGTGTAGTATTTGCAATGTTTGCAGGTATCATTTTCTACTGGCCAAAAATGTTTGGCTGGAGACTGAATGAAACTTGGGGCAAACTGGCGTTCTGGTTCTGGTTCTTCGGTTTCTACTTTGCATTCATGCCGCTTTATATCCTTGGTTTCATGGGTATGACTCGTCGTCTGAATACATTTGATAATCCAGACTGGGATCCGTATGTAAACATTGCAATGTTCGGTTCTGTCCTGGTTGCATTTGGTATCGTATGTTTCATTATGCAAATCGTAGTTGGCTTCCTACAGCGTGACCAACGTCTAGATTTGACTGGCGATCCATGGGATGGTCGTACGCTTGAGTGGTCTACTTCTTCCCCTGCTCCGTTCTATAACTTTGCCTATCTTCCAAAGATCAATGGTATTGATACTTTCTGGACTGACAAAGAAAATGGTGTTGCTTATGCAAAACCAACGAAGTATGAAGACATCCACATGCCGACTAACCGTGCTGCTGGTTTCGTTATCGCTATGTTTATCACCGTAATGGGCTTTGCGTTAATCTGGCACATCTGGTGGTTAGTATTCGTTACTTTCATTGCTTCAATTATCAGCTTCATCGTTTCTTCTTTCACCAAGAAAGTGGATTACTATGTTCCGGCTGCTGAAGTAGAGCGTATTGAAAACGAACGCTATGCGATCCTTGATAAACACTTGAAGAAGGACTAAGACAATGGCTGAAGTACTTCATCATCAGAACCACGGACACGATGAGCATCATCACGATGATACTGACATCACGGTCTTTGGTTTCTGGACTTACTTGATGAGTGACCTTATCCTGTTTGGTACACTCTTCATTGCGTTCGCTGTTTTAAGTAGCCACATTCCAGTGGATACGCCAAGTGCAAAAGATCTTTTTGGCGATTCTTTAGGTTTTGTATTAACTGAAACCTTTGCTCTCTTGATCTCTTCTGTAACTTTTGGTTTTGCGGTTCTTGCTGCATACAAAAAAGATGTTGCAAAAGTATTAACTTGGTTAGCAATTACCTGGGTATTCGGTGCAATCTTCATCGGCATGGAGCTATATGAGTTCAATCATTTAGTTCATGCAGGTCACGGTCCAAGCGCAAGTGCGTTCTTATCTGCGTTCTTTACTCTAGTTGGTACGCATGGTATTCACGTAACTTCTGGTCTGGTGTGGATGATCGTGTTAATGGTTCAAATCAAGAAATATGGTTTGACTCTGGCAAACACACGTCGTCTTGCTTGCCTAAGCTTGTTCTGGCACTTCCTTGACATCGTTTGGATCTGTGTATTCAGCGTAGTTTACTTGATGGGAGTTCTGTAATGAGTCACGATCATAACTCAGCTGGTGCAGCACACGGTAACACTAAGCAATATACAATCGGCTTTATCCTGTCTGTTATTCTGACTATCATTCCATTTGGTATGGTCATGGCAGGCGGTTTTGGTCGCGGTATCTTGATCACAGTCATTGCGATTACTGCAGTTGCCCAGATTCTTATACAGCTAATCTACTTCTTGCACATGAACTCTTCTTCAGAGCAGCGCTGGAACGTGATTGCATTCGTGTATACCATCTTAACCATCTCTATTCTTTTAGTGGGTTCTGTATGGATCATGAATTACCTACACTACAACATGATGATCTAAACTGGTTGTCATGCTGAAAAAGTATTTATTCCTGACGAAGCCAGGGATTCTCTTTGGTAACTTCGTTACCACTTTGGGTGGCTACTTTGTAGCCACTCAAGGTTCTGTAGATTTCCTTCTCTTGCTCCTTACTCTTCTGGGTACTACGCTTGTAGTTGCCTCAGGATGTGTGGTCAATAACGTTATTGATCAGGACATCGACCAGAAAATGCAGCGCACGCAAAACCGTGCTCTGGTGCAAAAAACTATTTCTGTTCCTGTAGCCTTGGCTTTTGCCCTGGTGCTAGGTGTGATTGGTTTTGGTATTTTATGGTTTTGGGTAAATGCATACGCTTTCCTATTCGCGGTCATTGGTTTTGTCGTATACGTTGGTTTTTACAGCTTATGGACAAAACGAACGACTATTCATCAAACTATTGTCGGCAGTATTTCCGGCGCATCTCCACCTGTCATTGGCTATACGGCTGTAGTCGGTCAGTTTGACATGGGTGCATTACTCATCTTTTTGGGTTATGCCTTCTGGCAAATGCCCCACTCTTGGGCAATTGCTATTTACCGCTTTGATGACTACAAAAATGCCAATATTCCAATTTTGCCTGTAGCTCGTTCGATTTATCGAACCAAGATTGAGTCATTTATTTATGTCGTATTATTTACACTGACAATGAATGCACTATTTATCTACGGCTATGCAAACTGGATTTATGTCATTATTCTCAATGCGCTTTGTATTTATTGGCTGTATTTAGGAGTAATTGGATTTAAGGCTGAAAATGACCAGCTCTGGGCAAAACGTTATTTTCTGTTTTCTGTCCTGCTGATTACCATTATCAGTATTTCATTCAGTTTTACCTCTACTCTACCCGCCAATCCAATCGTATTTTTTTAAAAAGATAGAGTTAGTCTCTATCTTTTTTTATTTCTCTTTATGGAATTTTTGCTAAAACAGAATATTCAAAATAAATAAAAATGTTCATTTCATATAGCAATTATAAAAAGCTCCATACTGTATTTAGCCGCTTTATTATTATTTTCTAGTCTTCATTCTGTCAGTTATTCGGCAAGGTATTGCACCACGACCATAAGAGCAAAAAATCCGGCTAGTCATCAGCAGTTATCATCTAAGCTGGAGTACACAAGACTATCAACAGGTGCTGAGTTTACTCAGTCAGTGGTAGTAGCGAGAAAATCAGGTAAAAGGCTTACAGATTGATTTCGATAATAAAATCCAAAATCTATATGAGTGTGCTTTATTTTTACATCAGCTGCGTCAGAAATTGCCTCGTCAATATCAACTCAGTATTACCAATTTGTTGGACTGGACCAGTTTTCGGGATGCCCCCAAGCTGGCCAATAATGATGAAATGTCTATTCAAACAGGGATACGCACCGCTGTGGATTATGAAACTTCTTTGCAACACACTCGCCAATTGGGTTTGGCTTTTAAGGTGGGCTTGGTACAACATGGAAGATTCAACCCTCACTTAAATTATCAGCAGTCTCCCCTATTTAAAGACCATATCCTCTTGCTGCTCAGAACAAAACCAAGATTTTGATCATGCAATTTATGCCAATCCTATTGTATTTTTTACCAAAACCCACTAAAATTCACGCTTCGCAAACACTGCGACACAACCCAGGTTGTGACTCCTTGCTTCAATTTATCCAAATTGGGGCTGTGTAAACCGTAAGGAGCTGACAATGCGTCACTACGAAATCGTACTATTGGTACATCCAGACCAAAGCGATCAAGTTGTGGGTATGGTAGAACGTTACCTAACTCACATCAAAGAAGCTGAAGGTCAAATCCACCGTCTTGAAGACTGGGGCCGTCGTCAATTGGCTTACCCAATCAACAAGATCCACAAAGCTCACTACATTCTAATGAATGTTGAGTGTGGTCAAACTACTCTTGATGAGCTTGAAGAATTATTCCGTTATAATGACGCAATCATTCGTAGCCTTATCATCCGTCGTGAAAACGCTATCACTGAAGAGTCTTTACTGGCTAAAAGTGCTGAAGAAAAACGTGCGCGTAAAGCTCAACGTGAAGAAGCACAACAAGCTCAAGACTCTGCTGAAGCATAAGGAGAACATAACATGGCACGTTTCTACCGTCGTCGCAAGTTCTGCCGCTTTACAGCTGAGAACGTTACATATATCGACTACAAAGATATCGACACTTTAAAACAGTACATCACTGAAAATGGCAAGATTGTTCCTAGCCGTATTACAGGTACTAAAGCTCGTTATCAACGTCAATTAGCGCTTGCTATCAAACAAGCTCGCTACTTGTCTTTGATCCCTTACACTGACAATCATAAGTGAGGTTGAGCTGTGGATATTATCTTATTACAACGCATTAAAAACCTTGGTAAATTAGGCGATAAAGTTTCAGTTAAAGCTGGTTACGGCCGTAACTTCCTTATCCCTCAAGGTAAAGCAGTTGCTGCTACTGAAGCAAACACTGCTGCTTTTGAAGCTCGTCGTGCTGAACTTGAGAAGCAAGAAGCTGATATTTTAGCTGCTGCTCAAGCACGTGCTGACCAATTGAACGAAGTAAACATCGTTATTACTGCTAAGTCAGGTGACGAAGGTAAACTATTCGGTTCAATCGGTACTCGTGACATCGCTGACGCGTTGACAAATGCTGGTCTTGAAGTTGACCGTGCTGAAGTTCGTCTTCCAAATGGCGCACTTCGCAACACTGGTGAATTCAACATCGCAATTCAATTGCACCATGATGTTGTTGCAGAAGTTCTCGTTACAATCGTAGCTGAGTAATTTCTCACCATAAAAAGGGCATGCGTGAGCATGCTCTTTTTTTATCTCTAAAAAATATCAGTCCTCCCACTCGACTGTTTAAAATTCATTTTATTATTCGTGTTGATAAAAAATTAGGCTTCGCATTTGATGCCAGAGCGCGTATCATTTCATATCGTAGTGAATGAAAGCTATTCATCTCCGATAATATTTGACCATTGTTTTTAAAATCAGGGATTTATATGTCACAGGCGAATGCCAGCATCAAGGCAACTAGCGCTAAACCAGAAATTGTTACTGAAAATAGCAGTCTCAAGGAGTTTCGCACTCCACCTCACAATTTAGCGATTGAACAAGCTGTACTTGCTGCCCTGATGACTGTGGCTGAATCTTTTGAACAGGTTGGCGACGTACTGACCGAAAATGATTTCTATGCAACACGCCACAAATATATTTTCCGTGCAATTGAACAGCTGTCCAAAGAAAACTCACCTTATGATGCAGTGCTGGTACATGACTGGCTGATCAAGCAAAACTTACTGGAAGCGGTTGGCGGTGAAGAATATCTGATGCAATTGATGGCAGATTCTCCTTCGAGTTTCTATAACCTGGAAACTTATGCAGGTAAAATTAAGGAATTCTCTACCCTTCGTAGCATGATCAAGGTCAGTTCTGAAATTTTGCAGAACGCCTATGACACCAAAGGTCGTCCAGTCAGTGAAATTCTGGATCTGGCCGAAACCAATATTTTCTCGATTGCCGAACAGCATAATAATAATGCCAAGGCACAAGGCCCAAAAGCCATTAACACCGTCGTTGCCGATGTCTTTGACAAGCTGAACGAACTGTCACAAATGGAAGGCAGTATTACTGGTCTGACTACAGGCTTTGTAGAACTGGATAATAAAACTTCCGGGATGCAGGCCGGTGATTTAATTATTGTTGCAGCGCGTCCATCTATGGGTAAAACCACTTTTGCCATGAATCTGGTCGAAAGCGTCCTGTTTAATAATAATTTGCCAGCTCTGGTGTATTCAATGGAGATGCCCGCTGACTCCATTGCCATGCGTATGATTTCTTCTTTTGGCCGTGTGCATCAGGGGCATTTACGGGCCGGTAAAATGGACAGTGATGAATGGTCTAAAGTGACCAGTACGATTGTACATTTACAGGAAAAGCATCTCTATATTGATGATTCATCTGCACTGCCACCAACAGAAGTTCGTGCGCGTGCGCGCCGTATTGCCAAAATGCATGGCGGTAAACTGGGCTGCATCATGGTCGACTATTTGCAGCTGATGAAAGTTCCCGGTATGGGAGATAACCGTGTCGGTGAGATTTCGGAAATTTCTCGCAGCCTGAAGGCACTGGCCAAAGAAATGCAGTGTCCGGTCATTGCCTTGTCCCAGCTCAACCGTTCTCTGGAAAACCGGCCAAATAAACGTCCGGTGATGTCGGATCTGCGTGAATCTGGTGCGATCGAGCAGGATGCCGACTTGATTATGTTTATTTACCGTGATGAGGTTTATAACAAGGAATCCAAAGAAGCCGGGACTGCCGAAATTATTATTGGTAAACAGCGTAATGGTCCAATTGGCACCGTTCGTCTGGCCTTTGAAGGTCAATATACCCGTTTTAGTAATCTGTCTCCTGAGTTCTATGCTCAGTATGAGGATGATGAGTAATCATTCTCACATTTCCACCGTCCCTTAAGGAGTAATTTAGGGTGCGTCAAGCTACAGTTTATATTGACAGTTCTGCCCTGCAATATAATTTAAACCGTGTCAAACAACTTGCCCCAAGCGCTAAAATCGTCAGCATGGTCAAAGCCAATGCTTATGGACATGGAGTTAAAGACTGCTTAGCAGCCTTAAAAGAGAGTGATGCCTTCGGGGTCGCCTGCCTGCAAGAAGCTCTGGAAATCCGCCAACTCGGATATCAGCAGCCCATCACCCTGATTGAAGGAGTTTTTTCAGTTGATGAAATGCCAGTGGTCATTGAACAAAATATTGAAATTGTTGTGCATCACCAGCAACAGCTAGACTGGCTACTGGCCTATAAAGAGGCCTATAACGCTAAAAAACTGAAAGTCTGGGTTAAACTGAATAGTGGCATGAACCGTCTTGGTTTTAAGCTTGAGCACATTAAAGATGTTATTCATCGGCTCAAAGCCGAAGGCTTTAATTGCATCCTGGCGATGCATTTTGCCAATGCCGATGCTGATCATCCTTTAAATGACGAACAGATTCGCCAGTTCCTTGAAGTCAAAAATGACTGTGCGCCGCTCATGGGTTCCTGCTGTAATTCAGCAGCAATTTATAAGTATCCCGAATTGCATTTTGATTTTGTTCGTCCCGGGATTATGCTTTACGGCGCCTCCCCCTTTGCAGATAAAACAATTCATAACCTGGACTTAAAACCTGTCATGACATTTACCGCAGAAATTATCGCGCTGAATTCAATTAAAGCGGGAGAGTCTGTGGGGTATGGTTCAACCCTTACCGCTGATCAAGATATGGATTTAGCCATTGTTTCAATTGGCTATGGGGATGGCTATCCACGTGCTTTCCCTCAACAAAACTATGTTGCGATTAATGGCCAGACTACCCGTGTGATTGGTCGCGTAGCCATGGACATGATTGCAATTGAGGTCACGAGCTTAAATGTAGATTTAGGCACCGAGGTTGAGCTTTGGGGGCAAACCCGTTTGGTGGATGATGTGGCTGAAGCCAATGGCACCATTGGTTATGAGCTGCTTTGCCGTCTGACCAACCGCCCACGACGTAAAGTGCTGTAAACATAAATTTTATCAGCAATACAAAGCCCGACCTTGAGTGGGGCTTTGTATTGTCCGAGATCATTCTATTACTTATTAAAGAAAATACTCACTTGAAGGCGTCGGTAATTCTGCCAGACCCTTTTTTAAAGTTTCCGACCATTGACGGCTAATATCAGTAAAATACTTATCATCTTCTGCAATCCGCTTACCCTTCGGCATCATCAGGCTATTTTTTTTATACACCAGCACATCCAGTGGCATCCCCACAGATACATTAGAACGTAAAGTTGAGGCAAAGGAGATGAGAGAACAACGCAGCGCCTCATCTAATGGCATATCATAGGTCAAGGCGCGGTCCAGAATCGGTTTGCCGTATTTACTTTCTCCAATCTGGAAATATGGCGTATCCGTTGTCGAGCAAATAAAATTACCTTGCGGATAAATATGGTAAAGCTGCATTTCCTGATCTTTAATCTGTCCGCCCACCAGCAAATTACAATAATAGGTACTTTGCTCCTGCACATCCTCAGTAACATTGGCGATGACTTTTTTCAGTATACTGCCAATCAGCTCTGCCACATCAAACATGGTATGCAAACTGAGTATATTCGGCTCCTGTTTCAGCTCCAGATGGTTTTTAATGTGACCAATCACCGCCTGGCTTGTCGCCAGGTTTCCTGAGGCTTGCACCACAATCAGACGCTCTCCATCCACCCCGAAAGTATATAGTTTACGAAATACTGAAATATGATCCACACCCGCATTGGTTCGGGTGTCACTAATAAAAACCATTCCCTGTTCTAAACGTAGCGCACAACAATAGGTCATTATTTGACTCCTGTTAACAGCCTAATATCTGGAAGATAGAATACATAGATTCCTCTCCTCCTTTTCCCTTACCCTGCGTGCGGGTTACATCCCGATCATCCCAACCAGCGGCAATATACACCTCGGTACTTGCCCTACACAGCTGATGACTAATATCAAGACAATACTACTTTTTCTTAATTTATACTTCTGCCCAAGCATGACTTACTAAATGACGGGCCTCAAAAATATCGCATAGCACACCTATTTCGACTTAAACAAGATACATGCAGAAATGGTAGCTTCAAAACCAATAGCATATCGCCTGTAATAAGTCGGTTCACCTTCAATTAGAGATCAGCCTCGAATAACTGATGAATATGATCACTGAACTGATAAAACTGGATGGAACTCGGTGTACGGCGTAATTGCTGCCAGTATTCCTCCAAATCTTCCCATCCCATCTCCACCAAAGTTTCAACAAGATAATCAATTTTAGTTAAGGTCTTTTGAGTGTCTATGGCTAAACGTAGCTGTTGATCCAGTTGATCTAAAGACTGGCCCAAGCTGAAAAATAAAAAGATGTCTGGGGATTCTGCCTCCAAGACATCTTCGCAATCATGAACAACATCACAGATATAAGCAGCATTTTCATGAGTAGTTTTAATCAGCCTGCTCAGTTCTGAATAGGCGCTGGCTGATAAAACTCCCCGTAACTTCTGAATCTTCTCCTGAGCTTGCTTAAAATAGTACCTGAAAGAAGCGGGTTGCTTCGCATCCAGGATTAACTCATTTAACGAACTGGCATCAAAAGCCGGTAGGCAAAAGGCATGAGCATAATTAAGTGCCGCCTCATCATCCAGAAATGGAAAATGCGAACATAAAAACTGGGTTCGAGATAAATATCGACCTAACCAAAAAATATGCTGCGCATTGGTATTCAACAAGACCATGACGTTTTCCTTCGTTGGCTGTGAATGCAGATTGTCAACTACTCCCGTATTTTTTTCTTACCCTTAGGATAAACTACCACCAGAGATCGCTTATCGCGTTAAACTGCTCGATACTATTTCAGCGCACTAAACTGAACTTAAAAAATGTAAATCAATAAGGTGCTCTAAAATATTGATATTGAATTATTTGAGTTAGAACCAATTTCAAAGTAGGCTGCACACTATAAAGATACAGGCTAACCAAAATTCTTTTTTCAAATATTTCAATTGACTGCTTAGAAGCCAGTCGCCCGACCAGTATTCAGTGACCCAAACCTTAAGCTGCTCTCACGATCCACTAAGCTCTACAAGACGAAATATATTTCACATATTTTGCCTGAGGACTTTGGTAGCTCAGAACATTTTGACAAGTACTGTCTCATCCAAATAAAATCCGATTATGTTATCGATATAGGGAAAGGTTGATTTATCATTTACTGCCCCCTGCTCTTGATGCATGGGCAATTACAATATGATGCTATAAAAAGATTACTATTAAATTGGGAGTACCTGAGTTCCTCTCTGCTTTAAAGTAAAAAATCAAGATACACCATCGATACATTTATAAATAACATTAACTAGATGATAGTCACCTATGGTTTTTACATAAACCTTCATGCTTCCCACAAAAAGGTTACGCGATGTTACCAAGAGCCTATCTATTACTCTTGCCAGAAAAACAGTTCATAATGTGCGCTGTTATAGTAACCGATATTAAGACCACCACCAAAGACCGGTCAGTATCAGCTCTTTCAATCAGAATCCCTTTTAATAATTTTGATTATTTCCGTGCTAAAAACATGAAACTATTCAAATAATATAGGCTTTAATTTTTGACTTATCTTCAGGTATTTTATCATTTCGACAACTTCGAAAGATGTTCTTAAATTATCTTCGAGCATGACTCATTCGGCCGTGGAATCACAGATCACATTAATCCTGCGAATCTGGCTATATTTCATGGATAACTTTTTAAAGGCAACTGCTGGTATAAAAGTTGCGAAGGGCGGAGCTTAATTACTTTGATAATTACAGGGTCTGAATTAATTTCGTCTCTAACCTGAGTTTTTGTATTATAGAACCTTTGTTGCGCAGAATGACTTGCGAAAAAAATGCGGATTTCATATTGTGTTACTCTCTTGATCTACACTTGTCCTATTGATAGCCAGTAAAATATATTATGTCAGCACAAGAAAAAGAAACCTCGAATAGCCTTTATCGCCAATGGCAAATCTTGTCGCGTCTTTCTACCGGTAAATGGATGGGAACACGTGAATTACAGGAAATCCTGAACCGTGAAGGCATTGAAATCAGCTTGCGGACCATTCAGCGTGACCTAAACCAGATTGCCCAGCGCTTTCCGATTGAAAGCAGTAAAACAACACCACAAGGCTGGCGCTGGCGTTCAGATGCTCCTATTCAAAGCTTGCCTCATATGACCAGCTCGCAGGCTGTAACCTTTATGATGGTAGAAGAACACCTGAAGCATCTGCTACCGCCTAGCCTGATTGATGAAATGAATCCCTGGTTTGATCTGGCACGACGTAGTCTTTCTTCGCAAAATAATGTCCGGCAATGGATCAACCGGGTCCGGATTGTACCGGCCACCCAACCGCTGATTCCGCCTTTTGTCGATAAGGTCGCCCAGCAAGCCATTTATGAAGCTTTATTACAGGACAAGCAACTGGAATGTGTCTATCAGGGCCGTGGTCTTCAAAGTGAGGAAAAAACCTATATTCTGAATCCGCTGGCTTTGGTACAAAAAGGTTCCATTATTTATCTGGTCTGTACCCGTCATGATAAGTCCGATATTCAAACCTTTGCCCTGCACCGCTTTAAATCCGCAATTGTGCTAAATTCCCGTGCTTTGCATCCTGTAAATTTTGATATTGATGATTATATTGAATCAGGGGCACTGGGCTTTCGCGTCGATTTCAACCATCCAACTGAAAATGTCACCCTGAAACTGACCATGGATGAGGTAGATGCCCACTATTTTGAAGAAAGCCAGCTCAGCAAAGACCAAAAAATTGAGAAGCTGGAAAATGGCATGTTCCTGATCAGTGCGACTGTCCCCTTTACTTCGCAACTGACCTGGTGGTTACGCAGCTTTGGAAAAAAAATCAAACAGATAGAGCCTACCACTGTAGCGAATGCAGTCTATCAGCTTGATAGTCAGGATTCTCAATAGAATATCCACTCAACTTTAAAAATCCCATAGTATAAAAAGTCCCCCTATTGGGGACTATATTTTTTGATTATCTAGATTTGATCAATCGGCCAGCAAATCCATTTATTGTCTTTGTCTGCTTTATCAATAACCCAAGGGAAGAGAAGAAGCTGCCATTAAAGGCTCCAGTATGACGATCATACTCAATTATGCATTCACCTTGCTGCGTTTATGCCTGTATACAACTTTGGCCGCAGACTCAAAACAACCCAAGAAGCTGAGTTCCTAGGAGTTCCTCTGCAAACCGCGGACAGATGAACCTGAAGTTTTGAATTTGTTCCACTGCAGGAAATGCCGGGACTAAACACCTAGCATGACTTATAGACAGGTCAGTTCTGCATCATTCAAATGAAGGGATTTTTGAGGTGTCATTTCTATCTTTAGTATTGCCATGTATTGCGTATAACCATAGTTCAGTCTTTGAAGTAATATCAAAAATACATGAATTTTATAAATTTTTTCCCTTAAAATAATTTTTGCAAAATTTATCACTATTATCTATCCAGCTTTTCCTCGATTCAGGGCTATTACAATAAGCCTATAAAATTAAACAACAATTCTTTGCTTGTATCTCAGCCCTTGGTTTGTACATGATAAAGCCTATGTAGCTTCAGGGAAATAAAATCACAATGGCTAACCCCGCTCAATTAATACGTCACAAACTACTGAATACTTTTTTTTCACGCCACTCGATCTGGTTTGCGTGCATTATTATTGCCGTGATTTTTACCACGTTTCATATCGGTTATGAGCCGCATTATATTAATTATTTTATGCCACAAACCCTCGTGAATACCTTATGGATTGTGACTATTCTACTGAGCTTACTTGGGCTATATGATGTCCTGCAAACCAAACATTCCATTCTTAAAAACTACCCAATCATGGGGCATTTCCGCTTTATTTTCGAGGAATTCCGCCCCGAAATTCGTCAGTATTTTATTGAAGCAGACCGTGATGCGTTGCCTTTTTCACGTATGCAGCGCAGTCTAGTCTATCAGCGAGCTAAAAATGAAAATGCTGACAAGCCTTTTGGCTCAATCCTGAATGTTTATGAAGATAATTACAGGTTTGTGACCCATTCTATGACCCCATGCCAGATTGCAGATCCACAAACCTTCCGTATCCTGATTGGGAATGAACAATGTAGTCAGCCCTACTCTGCTTCTATTTTTAATATCTCGGCCATGAGTTTCGGCAGCCTGAGTGCCAATGCTGTTCGCGCTCTTAACCTGGGTGCTAAAAAAGGTGACTTTTATCATGATACTGGTGAGGGCAGCATTAGTCCCTATCATCTGGAACATGGTGGTGATCTGGTCTGGGAACTCGGTAGCGGCTATTTTGGCTGCCGTACGCTAAGTGGTCAGTTTGATCCTGAACGCTTTGCAGCCCAAGCTCAACTGCCTCAGGTAAAAATGATTGAAATCAAGCTCTCACAAGGTGCCAAGCCGGGCCATGGCGGTATTCTGCCAAAAAGCAAGATTTCCGAAGAAATTGCCCAAATTCGTGGCATCAGTCGTGAGCATGACTGTATTTCCCCTTCCAACCACCCGGCCTTTTCCACCCCTATTGAAATGATGCATTTCATTCAGCAATTACGTGAACTTTCTAAAGGCAAGCCTGTCGGCCTCAAGCTTTGTCTGGGACAACCCTGGCAGTTTATGAGTATGGTCAAAGCCATGCTGCATACCCAGATTTACCCGGATTTTATTGTGGTAGATGGCTCTGAAGGCGGGACGGGCGCGGCCCCCATTGAGCTAGTGGACTACGTAGGCGCCCCTCTACGCGAAGGTTTGCTTTTTGTACACAATACGCTGGTAGGTGCAGGTATCCGGGATAAAATCAAGATTGGTGCCAGTGGTAAAATTATTAGTGCCTTTGACATTGCCAGTACTCTGGCAATGGGTGCTGACTGGGTCAATTCAGCGCGAGGCTTCATGTTCGCCGTAGGCTGTATTCAGGCACAAAGCTGTCATACCAACCAATGTCCAGTCGGCGTAACCACTCAGGATCACAACCGCCAGAAGGCTTTGCATGTCCCAACCAAAGCTGAACGGGCATTTCATTTTCATAAAAACACCCTGCATGCTCTGGCAGAACTGATTGCCTCTGCAGGTTTAGAGCATCCTTCAGCCATTAAGCCGCATCATCTGGCACAGCGGATTAGCAATCATGAAATCAAGAATTTTGCGCAGATTCATTTCTGGTTAAAAGAAGGCGAATTACTGTCTTGTGAAAACAAGGATGAGGAGAATTTTTACTTCCGGATGTGGAATATGGCTGAACTGGAACGCTTTTGATTTTACAGGTCTCAGATTCCTACTCAATTAAAGAGGCGTTATTCAACGCCTCTTTAAGATTTTGGATGCTGCTTAATAATAAGTTTTGCTGCCATGCGCATGCAGGAAAGCCGGAATAAGACCTGTTAAGGCTGCCCGTATATCTGCACGCTCATTAATCAGCTGATGCGAACCTTCTTCCAGCATCAATAAGGTCTGCAAACGGAACTTACGCCGGATGAACTCGATATTATAACGCCAGTCCACTGTCTGATCCTGCGCACCCTGCGCTAGCCAGACCGGAATACGACAAGCTGGACGCTCTTCCATTTCCAGCATCCAGCGCGACATGGCCAGAATCCAGTCCATCCCCATCATACGGGGCTGTAAAGGATCTTTTAAACGGATAAAACGCAGGAATTCCGGATTATGGTTATTTCGTCTAAAATGCCGTGGCACTTCACGCTTAATCCGACTAATAATTCCCAGTCCAAGCGGATTATGCCACCAGGCTGTCTTGGCTGGGCGAATCAGTGGAGAGAGCAGCAGCACACGATCCACAAAAGGATTCTCGCGGCGTTCTGCAAATTCCAATAAGTGATGCATCCAGATCGCGCCACCGGTACTTTGTCCAATACCAACCCAGGGCTTCGGTAATTGCGTTGCATGTTTGACATAATGATACACGGCATGCAAGACCTGCTGATAATGGTCAAAATTCTGAATGCTGGCCGGTGAACCATCGCTCAGCCCATGCCCCGGCAAATCATAGGTCAGTACGCTAAACCCCTGTTCCAGCAGTTCCCGTACAATCGGCTGATAGATTCCGCTATGTTCCAAATAGCCATGTAATAAAAAAGCCGTGCCCTGTATCTTGTCAAAACGGGTATTTTCCAGATGAGGCTCAAAGACCTGAACATGCAGCCTGAACAGGGGCATTTCGATATAGCCCTGCCAGTGTTTACAATCCAGTGAATCAAAGCCATATAGCTTACGATAGGATTGCAAATCAGGTGATACCTGCTCGTCTAGCCGGTTTAAATTCAGCGATTCTAATAATTGCGGCGTAATGTCCCGGCTCGGTACAGGCAGGTCAAGCTGTTTCAGGATTGCAGGATTTAAAAATGGAATATCAGACATTATGGTACCTCCCGACAGTCACTGGATCCGAACCACACATCGCGTATGGTGGCCAATAGTTCATAATTGGCCCGGCGACTATGATCATAGTTTTGTGTACTTGGACGCCATCTGGTTAATGACGTCGGCATTGGTGCTTCTACCGGAATGGTCTGAATTCCGTTTAATGCAAATAAACGGCGGGTACGCGGCATATGATAACGGTCTGTAATCAGTATCACTGTCGGTGCCCCACCTTTTTTTTGTAATAATAACGAGCTAAAGCGACTGTTCTCACAAGTATTCATGCTGCGATCTTCAAGCAGTTTGGCATCGACATCATATTGTTGTAGCCAGCGTTGCATATAAGGTGCTTCAACGCCACTTAATACAATCGGCAACTGAAAGCGTTTTTCAACTTCTAGCGTTGTTTCCAAACGCAGTCGAGTATAATTATTAACCACTATATCTTTGCCATTTTCGTCCAGCGTCAGACCACCACCCACCACTACAATTGCATAAGGTTTGGCATTATTAAGTGGCTTTTGTTGCTGATCTTGTAACAATGCCAATTCCTGCTGGATGGCTTTCTCGTCCACCAGTTCTGCTGCGCTGGCTTCTTCCTGCTCCAAAGAATGAGTAGTCAAAAACTCGATATACTGCTCTATACGCTCTTTATTTTCATTGCTGTCCCATTCCAGTAACTGGCGGACATTTTCGGTGGGGTCACTGATTTCCACAGCGACGGCCTGAGTGGGCAATAACGGCACTTGCGGCGGAGGAGTTTGCTCAGCTTTTTCTTCCTGCTGTTGACGTTGGTAGTCTTCGATTAGCTGTTGCAACGCTTTATAACGGGCCTGAATCAGCACCAGGTTAGCTGAGTTATTTTGCTGAATATCCTGCTCGATTACCTGTAAATAAGCCTGACGGGCAATCCATAAATCTGAGCCTGGCTCCAGTGTGTCATGCTCACTCAAAGCAGCCATTTTTTGGCTTTGTGCCGCAACTTCATTCACTTCCAGAGAGACAAACTGATTGAGTCCCTTAACCACCAGATGCGAATAAAAAGGCGAATAGAATAACACCAGCAAACAGCCGAGCAGCACAAATAATCCCGTGATTAGCTGTACCAGACGGACCATCCAAAAGGTGTTTTTCATTTAATTATTCATCCTTGATGAGAACGGATTAAGCCATTTATATCAAATAATACCGGCTCCGGTTCTAGCATGATCCTAAATTGTGCCCAGACTGCCTGTTGTACCGCATGATATGTATGTTGCACATCTTTCAGCGATGCCTGACCATAATTCACCAGTACCAGTGCCTGTTTATGAAACATCCCTACCGGCCCCAGCTGTTTACCTTTCCAGCCCGCCTGATCAATCAGCCAGCCTGCCGCTATTTTAACCCGATCATTAGGCTGCGGATAATGGGGTAAATGCGGGAAATTTGCTGCAATTTGGTCAAAATCTGCCTGATCCACCACCGGATTTTTAAAGAAACTCCCCACATTAGGATAGTCTTTAGGATCAGGCAGTTTGCTTTGGCGGATAGCAATCACCTGCTGTTGCAGATTTTCTGCAGTGAGATGATCACCTACCGCAACCTTCAGATCTCCATAATTCAGTTTCAGATCTTCATGTTTGAGTAATTTAAACGTAACGTGCGTAATGACATAACGAGTCGGGTCATCTTTGAAAATACTATGCCGATAGGCAAACTGGCAATCTGCCGCAGCAATCGACCTAAACTGCTTGGACTGGCGATCATATACCTGTACCGAGTCGATAAACTCGCCGACCTCAACCCCATAAGCGCCAATATTCTGTACCGGAGAGGCGCCGACACGTCCGGGAATCAGCGCCAGATTCTGTAATCCATACAGCTGCTGTGCAGTGGTCCAGAGCACAAAATCATGCCAGACTTCACCTGCGCCAACTTGTAGAAATTGATGGTGCTCATCTGCATGCAGCAGTTCAATTCCGCGGATATTCATATGCAATACCAGCGCATTGATGCGTTCAGGCAACAGCATATTACTGCCGCCTGACAGAATTAAACTATTCAGCTGCTGCTGTGCTGCAAAATCCAGTGCAACAGTCAGATCATCCGTCGACTGAATTTCCGTATAATAAGAAGCCACCGCGTCAAGATTCAGGGTATTAAAGGGTTTAAGCTGAACTTCAGTTTGAATCTGCATAACTTAAACCTGGCTGCTTTGATGCTGTTGAAAAATCTCGACCCAAGCTTTGCTGCTAGATTCACATTGATCCAGCACACGCTCAAAGCCCTCAGCACCTCCATAATAAGGATCGGGTAAGGCCTGCTGTGGATAGTCCTGATCATGCTCACTCATCAAGGCAATACGGGCACGTAAAGCACCGAATTGGGCTTCCGCCTTGGCTTGCAAGTCTTGAATATTAGACAGGTTTTCCAGATCCATAGCCAGAATCAGGTCATGCTCAAGAAAGTCCTGAATAGTCAGCTGACGTGCCCGTAAGCTAGATAAGTCATAGCCACGCTTTAAAGCATGTTGCTGACTGCGCAAATCGGGTGCCTTGCCCGGATGATAATTACTGGTGCCAGCTGAATCGATCATAATGTTGAGTTTCCTTGCATCACAATAATGTCTGAGCACCACTTCTGCCGTGGGAGAGCGACAAATATTTCCCAAACAGACACATAACACCTTATATGGCGTTCTGGATGACATAAACAACCTCAAAGTTAATCAATTTCTGGATTCTTATGTTAAGTTATTTACTGCATGAATCCTATATCACCCCCCTAGAATAATCTCGTATTTAGCATAAAAAGAAAGGATAAGCCCATGGATCGTTTTCAGTTTCAAACCGTACCCAATATTATTGCCGGACTTGGCGCGATTCAGGAATTGTCCCAGATTCTTAAAAAAGGCCGTTATGAACGTCTGTTGCTGGTCACTGATCCCGGCATGTTTCAACATAAACTCCATCTTCCTATTCTAGATATTATTGAAGATGCTGGACTGGACTATGCCATTTATGCTCAGGTTCAGGCTGATCCGGCCGATACTGTAATTCTTGAGGCAGCCGCTTTTGCCAAGCAGGAAAATATTGATGTGGTGCTGGGTTTTGGTGGCGGCAGCTCCATGGATGTCGCCAAACTGATTGCGATCTTGAGTCACCCGACGCAGCATCAAAGCCTGTCCGACCTGTATGGGGTTGATCAGGCCACTGGCCCACGTCTGCCGCTTATTCTGGTGCCTACTACGGCAGGAACCGGCTCTGAAGTCACGCCTATTTCCATTGTAACAACCGGAGAAACCACTAAAAGTGGGATTGTGGCCCCTATTCTCTATGCTGATACGGCAATTTTAGATGCCGGTTTTACCCAGAGCCTGCCGGCACATATCACAGCAGCGACCGGCATTGATGCCATGGTGCATGCAATTGAAGCTTATACCTCAAAGCTCAAGAAAAACTTTTATACAGATATACTGGCCAAGCATGCCCTGACACTTCTGAACCAGAATCTGCCTCTGGTACTCAAAGATGGCAGTAATCTGGAAGCACGACAGAATATGCTGGTCGGTTCAATGCTGGCCGGGCAGGCTTTTGCCAATGCACCTGTCGGTGCGGTACATGCGCTGGCCTACCCTTTAGGTGGACATTTCCATATTTCTCATGGGCATAGTAATGCGTTGGTACTGACTGAAGTTCTGAAATTCAATATACCGGCTGCCAAACAGCGCTATGCTGAGCTTATGACTTGGCTGGAACCACAAAGCAAGGGCTGTCATGATGGGCTGGCGGATCTGTTTATTGACCATTTTAATAATCACTTAACCAACAGCGGGCTAACTTTACAACTCAGACAACTGGATATTCCTGAGCATATGCTCATAGTTATGGCAGAGGATGCCATGAAACAAGGACGTCTGTTGCAGAACAATCCACGTGAGCTGAGCGTAGAGGATGCTTACCAGATTTATCAGGCAATTTATTAGGGCGTGTCCTCATTTCATTTAACGAAGCAAATTACTCTGTATCTTGTTTAATAAATCAGCAATTCCTTCATTAAACATTCAATTTTAAGCATCTAAATAGTCATTTTTTGAACTATTTATCAAATGAGGACAGCCCCTAGTTTTTATCTAAAAAAAATAGACCATATTTTCTGACCTAATCGCTTGAATCTTAAAATTTATGAAATTAACCATTAAACAGCGCGCGCAATATTCTTTTTTTCTGCCTATTCAGACCCGCTGGGCCGATAATGACTTATATGGACATGTCAATAATGTCACCTATTACAGCTATTTTGACACGGCAGCGAATACACTGCTCATTCAAAAAACAGGTTTCGACCCGAAATCTTCTGCTTTTATCGGACTGGTGGTTAGCTCCAACTGTCAGTTTAATCAAGAATTGTCTTATCCCGAGATTATTGAGGTGGCTGTGGCAATTGAAAAAATAGGACAATCTTCCCTATGTTATGATCTGGCAATTTTTAAGCAAGGTTCAGACAGCGCAGCAGCTCAGGGCAGTTTTATTCATGTATTTGTAGACCGTCAGACACGAAAAAGCACCCCGATTTCTAAAGAAATGCGGGATGCTTTAGCAGAATATGCTTCGCCTTGAGATATGTTCTATTTCAGCTGAATATTTTGCAGTTCGCCATCAAACTGCCGAATCAGGTCACGCACTGCCGGCTCGGCATAGAGTAGCTCTTTAGCACGTTTAAAAGCTCGTGCTTTACGTTCATGTTGCATGACATATGGCGTAAGTTGCTCGACATCTTCAAATTTGACCGTAAAGAAAGTCTGTGGCCATTTCTCCTTCAGCGCTTCTTCCAGAATGTGCTGCAACTGGCTAAACAACTGCTGATATTGTTCAGGCAGATGAAATACCGATGCTGCATTAATCTGGCCACTCATAATACCGTATTGTGCCAACTCTTGTACCGCTGGAGAAAGCTGGCTATTTCTAAACCAGTATTCCCATTTCTCCACCGTCCACTCACCTTCCAGCACCTGTTCAGGTGTTTTTAGAATATCCTGAGGCATTAAATCTGCAGAATTATTCTGCTCAGTTTTTGCAAGCTGTGCCCTTGGCTGAGATTCTAATGTAATAGCTGTTTCATTCAGCTGCTGCTCGGCCACCACCTCTTCGCATGCTGCTTCAAGTGCAAGGTTTTGCCCGGTCTTTTCAGGATGAATGGAAGCTGCCTCAGCCGGCAAATATTCCGCCAAAAGAAAATCATCACTACTGGAGGTACTTTCTTCAACAGTCTCTGTCGCAATGTCTTCAAATCCAAACAGCGCATCGCCACTTTCCGGATCAAATAGTATAGAGGCAGATTCAGTGTCGGCCCTAACGACCTCACTGACAGGCTGAACGGTTACATCTGGAGTTTGACTGGATGCAGGAGTACCAGATTCAGTCTCTGCTACTTCATCTTCCAGAAAATCATCCGAAGATGGTTCAGATGATGATGACAGTGTTTCAGCCTTATCTGTATCTTCTAATGAAAATTCATCAAAGTCAGGGGCTGCCTCTACAGCTTCCGTCTGACTGTTTTTTAGGGGCGGTTGCAAACGGGTCGAAGGCGTCTCTTCTGCTGGAGCTGGCGTAGCCTGAGTGACCGGAATTTCATGAGGCTGGAGTGGACGGAAAGCCAGTAAACGCAATACTGTCATTTCAAAGCCCTGCTCCTGAGTGACGGCCAGCTGTAAATCGGCCCGCCCTTTACAGGCAATCTGATAGTAAAGCTGTAGGTCCTGTGGAGAAATCAGCACAGATAGCTGCATGATTTTTTTATTGATTTCAGCACTATATTTCAGGCTTAAATCTGGCAGATACTGGAGTAATGCCAGTTCATGCAAGGTCGAAATCAGCTGATCCAGAACTAGAGATACATCCAGTGCCTGCTGACGGAACTGAAGTAGGAGTTCGCTAACCCGTACTTTTTGATTCTGATGAACTGCCAGAATCAGGTCATAAATAATGGTACGGTCAATCAGACCCAACATGTCTTTGACATCTTGATGCTGAATGGCTCCTTGACCATAGGCAATCGCCTGATCAGTTAAAGACAAAGCATCACGTAAAGACCCTTGGGCAGATTCCGCGATTTGCCAGATTGCATCCTGATCAGCCTGAATGCTTTCTTTGCTTAAAATATTGCCTAAATGTTCGGTAATTTCATCTATCGCCAAAGGACGCAAGGTAAATTGCAGACAGCGGGAAATCACCGTAATCGGGAGCTTCTGGGGATCGGTGGTGGCAAACAGGAATTTAACGTGTTCTGGGGGTTCTTCTAAAGTCTTGAGCAAGGCATTAAAAGAATGCGTAGACAGCATATGCACTTCGTCAATCAGATAAACCTTAAAACGACCTTGGGTTGGCGCATAAGGTACGTTATCCAACAGCTCACGGGTATCTTCCACTTTAGTACGGGATGCGGCATCAATCTCGATCAGATCGATAAAACGTCCTTCATTGACCGCCGTACAGGTCGGGCAAACTTCACACGGTGTTGCAGTCACACCCGTTTCACAGTTCAAGCACTTTGCCAAAATACGGGCAATGGTGGTTTTCCCCACTCCACGCGTTCCTGTAAATAAATAGGCATGATGCAAACGGCCGCGCTCAAGTGCACTGGTTAAGGCACGTGAAACATGGTTTTGACCCACCAACTCATTAAAATTACGAGGACGATATTTTCGCGCAAGTACTTGATACATGTATGCTCCTTGTTACAGGCCTAAGCATACTGTCTTTTTACAAAATAGTGAATGAGTTAATGAATTATGGCTCTTTCCCTAGAGATACTATCAATTTGATTTAATTCTTTCATCTTAAAAGTATTATTTTCATTTTTATGGATTTGAATGACGACAGTATAAGTTTTACGGAGTTTTAATTAATGATCAGGCTTACTTAATTTTTCCCTCTCTTCGATTATTATAGTAGGCAGAATTTAGTAGCTTAATAAACGTCAGCTCTCCTCAACAAAGTTTGCTGATGAAAAACCTATCTGAAATCAAACCAATAGAAGTTCATCCAAGTGCCACCATATTAAATGAGATAGGGAATTTAAGAAATAATTGATAAAGTGAACTAAAATTATTTGAGATAAAGGTGGAGAGAAATTTGCACACTTCCCCTCAGAATGATCTACAGAACGTTAAACATACATTATTTGAAAACAGCAAATTATTTATTAAACAATCAAAGATTTATATCTTTTTATTATGCTGTTCTATTTTGTTGTCAACAATACTTGCAGTTTTGGCTCCTTACACCTTTGCATCAATGATTGACAAAGTTACCTTAAGTAATTCTGTAGAGACTATAGGTTTAGGCTTCTTTTTTTATGCAGTGTTACTTGGGCTGTCTTTAATTTTTAAAGAAGCTGTAATTTACCTATCTGTCATTCTTGCAGAAACCTTGAATTATATTAGCTCTACAAACTTTTTTAAGAAAATCATTCTAAAAGAATCCCACTTTTTTATTGATCATAATCCCGCTGAAATTCAGGCAATGCAAAATCAGGGAGCATTTGCCTTGAATAAAGTGATGCAATTAAGTCTGATTTCCTTTATCCCAAGTGTCTTACAAATTGTTTTTTCATGCTTTATTCTCGGCCTGAAGCTAGATCCTAAGGTGGTGACTATTGTTCTTTTATACGGGTCATTTTTTATTGGATTATCATATTTTTCAAGTAAACGCATAGAAGAATATTTAAAAGTAGCAACCAGTGAAAGACAAAAAAATACCCAGTTGGTGGGCAATGCCATGTCTATGATGGATACCTTAAGATTTTTTAATGCAGCTGCCTGGATAGAGCATCGGTTTCAGGAAGGCTCTAAACAAATATTGAAAAGCCTGACCTCATATTCTTTAAAGCGTACTTACTATGCTGTTATTTTTGGTTTGGCTCTTAGCATTCAGTTTATTATTACTTTTTATATTCTTATTCCTGATGTTCAGGCAGGTCGTATGAGTGTGGGCGATCTGGTTTTATTTAATACTCTATTGCTTCAACTTAATACACCTTTTGAAATGATCGGGAGATGTATACTTGAATTTAATCAATCTTATATAGAATTCAAACCTTTTGCCAGAATGTGGAACGAACCAGAATTAGCAGACAACTCAAAACAATTAACAGCAAACTGTCCAGAGAGTAAACATCTTTCTGGTGTCTTAAAATTTCAGGATGTATCTTTCACTTATTCAAATGGACGTAGAATTCAGAATATTAACTTTACTGCAAAACGTGGAAAAATCACTTTTCTAACAGGTGATAGTGGGGCAGGTAAATCGACTATTTTCAAGTTGATTTTAAAACAAATTGAACCTGATCAAGGAGATATTGTAGTGCACAATATTTCTTTAAACAGTATTGACCGTAATACATGGTTTTCACAAGTAGGTGTAGTTCCACAAGAAGTAATGTTACTGAATGATTCGATTAAAAATAATATTTGTTTAGGGCGGCCTTATGATGACCATAAAATTTATCAGGCAGCTCAAAAAGCACAAATTTTAGATCGTATTATCATGATGCCCGATGGTTTCGATACCAAAGTTGGGGAAAGAGGCATGACTCTTTCTGGCGGAGAAAAACAAAGGATCTCTATAGCGAGAGCACTATATGCTGATCCCGAATTTCTGCTCTTGGATGAGGCCAGTTCAAATTTAGATATAGAAACAGAGCATGAAATTATGTCTCATATGCGTAGCCTAAAAGATAGCGTGACGATCATAGCTATTACTCACAATCCTGAACTTATCCATAAGGAAGATATAGTCATACAACTATAGATTGTGCTAAATAGCAATTTATCTAAAATCAATATACTATGCAGCCCTGATATAAAATCAGAGCAGCACATCTTTTAAACCTCTTTTACGTAATTGCTAGATTTCTAAAAGAAATGATTCACCTTTAGAGCAATCTCCATTAAGCCATTGCCAATTTTCTATGAGTTTAATTTTTCCATTATTCTGGATTTCAATCTCAGTATTACACTGACCTACACGTAATTCATTCTTTTCATTTATGTGATGGTAGCTCATTGTAAATGTGCTTTCAGAAGTCATGAAACCTATTAAATGTCCACTTATAATCCGGCCTCCAGAATATGTAGCTTCTATTTGTTTACCGACTTGGTGATAGTGAAAAATAGTTTCACCGGATACTTCTCCATTCGCTGTATTGTTGGTATTCATGAATTTTTTATTATTCAGCAGTAATTTCATTTTTATCCCAAGATTTCCTAAAATTAATATAGACCTGATAAATTCAAAAAATATATTTATAATCAAGATCTTAAAAGAGATCATAATTTTTTATTTAAACTTAAGATGACACGCATTTTCTTAATCAATATCCCGGCAACTGATTATAAAAATGTCTCATTTACAAATAATCACACCGCTTGCTGGGCCAAAAACTTCTCAATGGCCATTTGTGCTATTTCAGTATCCTGAAATGATTTCGCCCCGGAAACACCCATCGCCCCCACCAGTTGGCCTTGATATAAAATCGGCTCTCCACCTTCTAGCATGCCCGAAAAACTTTCCATAGTCAGAAAACCCATCTGACCACCTTTAATCATATCTTCGAATAGTTTGGATGGACGGCCACTTATGGCTGAGCATTTTGCTTTTTCAATTGCCAGATTTGCAGTCATTGGTGAACTACCATCCATACGCTTCATTAACAGCAAATGACCGGTTTCATCCATAACCGCAATACTAACCTTAAAATTGTTCTGCATGGCATATTGATATGCCTGATCTAATAAAAATTCGGCATCATTTAAAGTTAGATAATGTTTGATGTGCATCCCTCTTTTTCCTTGTTCAAGATCTCTATAAAAAAAGCCCGAACGAATTCAGGCTTAAATAAATAGTAGAAAACTAAAAAGTTTAGGCTTTCATTTCGGCAAACGTCTCAGCCGCAGCCTGAAGCGTAAAGGCAATATCGTCATCACTGTGTGCTGCTGAAATAAAGCCAGCTTCAAAAGCGGATGGCGCCAGATTTACTCCACGTTTTAACATACCGTGGAAGAATTTACGGAAAGCATCAACATCACATTTCAACATGGAATCAAAACTGGTGATGTCTACCTGATCCGTGAAATACAGACCGAACATGCCGCCCACTTGTTGAGTCTTGAATGGAATACCCGCTTCATCTGCCGCCGCTTGCAAGCCTGTAAGAAGTTTTTCAAGTTGTGCAGTCAGTTTTTCATAGAAGCCTGGCTCGCGCAGATGTTTAAACATCTCAATACCTGCACGCATTGCCAGCGGGTTACCAGACAATGTGCCTGCCTGATAGACCTTACCAAGTGGTGCAATGCACTCCATGACTTCTCGTTTACCACCAAAAGCACCCACTGGCAGACCAGCACCAATAATTTTACCTAGAGTCGTCAAGTCTGGCGTAACCCCATAATGCGCCTGCGCACCGCCTAATCCGACCCGGAAACCGGTCATGACTTCATCAATAATAAATACCGAACCGTGTTCATCACACACATCACGAATCGCTTGCAAAAACCCTTCAACGGGTGCGACCAGGTTCATGTTACCTGCAACTGGCTCGACAATTACACCAGCAATTTCAGAACCGAACTTGGCAAAGCATTCTTTTAAAGTTGCAATATCATTGTATGGCAGAGTTAAAGTATGTTTGGCAAAATCAGCCGGCACACCTGCAGATGTCGCCTCACCTTCACCCGTAGTCAAAAGACCTGAGCCGGCTTTGACTAGCAGAGAGTCGGAATGACCATGGTAACAGCCTTCAAATTTGACAATCTTGTCACGGCCTGTATAACCACGTGCCAGACGGATCGCAGTCATGGTCGCTTCAGTACCCGAGTTGGTCATACGAACCAATTCAATTGATGGCATGATGTCACAGATAATATCCGCCAGTGTCGTTTCATGCACAGTCGGCGCACCAAAGCTCAAGCCGTCTACAGCGGCATCTTGTACAGCCTTAATAATCGCAGGATGTGCATGACCCAAAATCATTGGGCCCCACGAACCAACGTAGTCTACATAGCGCTTGCCATCGACATCATAGAGATAAGCCCCTTGCGCCTTCTCAATAAAAACTGGCGTACCGCCTACGCTATTAAATGCACGCACTGGTGAGTTCACGCCGCCTGGAATATGTTTACTGGCCTGTTTAAACAATTGCTCTTGCTTTGGAGATAAGCTCATGGATGCACTCAACTAAAAAATGAAATATAAACAAAAAAAATCAAATTAAACTGTTTCTGCAAACAATGCAGCCCACGCATTTACACGCGCAGGAATGTCTTGAACCGCTAAGGCTAATATATCACTGATCACCGCACAAAGGTCAGCCCCTGCTTCAATCACGGCCTGAGAGTTTTCTACGCTTAACCCCCCAATTGCACAAATCGGCAACTGATATTTTGCTTTCGCCTGCTTTAGCGTTTCAAGCCCGATATTACCTGCTTCAGGTTTGGTATCGGTGGCATAGACCGCTCCGAAAGCGACATAAGTGGCGCCATCAGCAATCGCTTTGTCCGAAAGTTCAATTGAATTATTGCATGAACGTCCAATAATTGCGCCATGTGGCAAACGTGCAGCAGCGTCGGAAATCTCACCATCCGACTGTCCCAGATGCACCCCCAAGCCGAATTTTTCTGCCATAGCCAGATCATCATTAATCACAAAAGGTGTCCGGTATTTCTCTGCTAACGCTTTTATTAGCTCAACTTCTGCGTCTTGATCCGGTTTTGCCACTTTTTTACGGCGGTATTGCAAGATCGCAATATGGCCTGTCGCCAAGGCTGCTTCGAGTTTCTCTAATAAAAGTTCCAATGCATCATCATTGGTAATTAAATATAGACCGCGCATCGTACTCGCCACTAATAGAATGGCTCTATTATAGCCCGAAGCGTTGTTATTTTTGTGGTTCAGTGAAGTAAACCGCTGAATATCAAAGCCTGAATCTATTTTTATCTAAGGGGAGACCGTGTACTTGTTCTCCAACCTCAAAAGTCTTTTTGTAAGTAGAAAAATTATGTAATCATCTGCTGTATAAAAAAATTTGGCCCATTGCTGTCACCGGCAGCTTGATCGATTCAGTATTTTTAGGCATAAAAAAAGCCCGGAGAAGGTCGCTCCAGGCTTGGAAAACTGGTTGATTCAGAATAATTTACCTTGATAAAAACCTCAACTAAGTCATATCACGATTAATAAAATAATAAAATTTCGCTTACAAGTCTTTTTATCTGTTTGCACTTATCCATTAAAGCACTATTCAATAAAACATGGATATGAATTAAACAGAAATTTTATCGTATTGAGTATCAATCAAACTGATATTCATCCGTAACACATCAGCAAACATACGCCAGTCAGAAATAAAGCTGTAGAAAGGCTGCTTGAAGCTGGCCGGTTTATTTTTTTCAAAAACAAAATGTCCAATCCATGCGCAGGCATAACCTGAAAGCAGCCCATAAGCTAGATATTTGGCCTTACGCTGACGAAGCGCCTTGCTAAAAAAATAAAGTCCTATACTGCTTCCCGTAATATGCAGACGACGGCTCATAATGTGGCGATGTTCAGTCAGATAAAATCGGTAAAATTCATGATAATCACGAATTGGCATTTGCGGAGACGCCGCAACTATATTTCCCTGCTCTACTTGAATCGGTGCATTCATAACATCATCCTGAAGTCTTTCTGCAACATTAGCGCATAATTTGGACAATTAAAAGACTGTTCATCCTATAGTCTCAATCTCATTCTTGGTCTATTAATGACTGAATTTTCTAGTATTAAATAAACATATACCTATGAAATTTTATATTAATTTCTTTAATCAGCACTTTTTCCCTTTGGTCAAGTCTTACATGTGATTTGAATTTGGTTACAATCTGCTGCTTAAAAATCTAAAAATATTTCCGCGATCTTTCGCAACCTCATTACAGCAAGCAGGCTTCAGTCTTATTTGAATAGCTGAGCAGACAGGATAATTATCATGGTTGAAGTTGAACTCAAGTTTCAGATTCCGGCAGCACGCCGTCAAGCCCTGCTCAAGGCACTTGATCCTAAGAAATCGCAACAGATCCAGCTTCAGGCCAAATATTATGATACCACTGACCGTCAGCTAGCTCAGCATGGTGTGGCATTGCGTCAACGCCTTGAAGGAACACGCTGGATCCAGACTCTAAAAGCAGCTGGCAAAAGTCATATTGAACGCTTTGAGCATAATCATGATCTTGGAGAACTGGCTCATTCGCCTGAACTGGAGCTGAGTATTTATCAGCAGTGTCCTGAAGCTCAGGAAATTCTGGTGGGTGCCCTAGGGCAACAATTTGATCATCTAAAACTTCAGTTTGAAACGGATATTGTACGTACCTTACGTGTTATTGAGTATGAAGACAGCCAGATTGAAGTCAGTCTGGATGTTGGTCATATCCGCACGCCAGATGCTGAACAGGACGTACACGAGGTCGAGTTTGAGCTTAAACAGGGTTCTGTGCAAAATCTGCTGGCTATGAGCTTTGAATGGGTCAAAAAATATCAGCTCTGGCTGGATGTACGCAGCAAGGCTGAAATAGGCAATCTCCTGGCCAGTGCCCAAACGGTTAGCACGGCAACACAGGCTAAAGAATTTCAGCTGAGCAAAAAATCCAGTGCAGGCGAGAATCTATGCAGCCTGATTGCCCAGCAGATGCAGCATCTTTTACCTAATATCGCGGCCATATCGGCGCATGTGGCTGAACAGGAGCACATTGAGCAGGCACAACAGGCCCTGCATCATCTCCATTTAAGTCTGCTACTGTTTAAGGACTGGCATACAGGCGTTTCGGATAAATGGGCACATCAGCTGGAAGCATTTAAAAAACAGTTTGAACATTTACAGCATTTGCAACATATGCAAAACACGCTGGCCAGTTTCCTGCAAAATCCGACCACCGCAGAAAACCTGACCAAAGATATTCTGTATGCTCAGGAGAAACTGAATCATCTGGTGAAATCCACCCAAAATGTGCATCATTATCTGGAATTGCTGATTTTCAGTTTAAGCGGTCATCAGAAATCCGGGGCAGATCTGAAAACTGCGGCGCAAACCTGTCTGCAACAACAGTATAAAGCCTTGCAAGAACAAATGAATCAAACAGATAGTGCCGATTTTGACAGTCTGGATCAGTTGTCGATGCGTATTCAGGAATTGAAATTCAGCTTCCCGATTTTGACGCATGTCTATGATGTAAAGAATCTGCAAAAATACAGCAAGGCACTGAATGATGCCCAGCAGGCCGCCCAAGAATATCAAACTCTGGCATCTTCAGCGCTTTATATCCAGCAGACTGAACTGGAGGCCAGTGACTGGTTTGTTCTGGGGTGGCTGACCGCCAAGCAGGAAGTTTATGCACAAAAGCTGCTAGAAACGACCGAACAGTTTCTGGTCAGTCGCAAATTTCTTAAATAAATCTCATCAAAGAGTTTCAAGCACGCTACGGCGTGCTTTTTTGTTGCAGAAGTGCCTCACACAGCTATGGATCTTTGGGATATATTGAATGCTATCCCGTTACATCGTGCAGGTGTGATCCGATGGCAGAAGTTGAACTGAAATTTCAAATCCCTTTACATACACGCAGCCAGTTTGAACAAGATTTTCAGCAGTATGCGCCTGCCCGGCATCATCTATATGCCCAATATTTTGATACTCACGATCAGCAATTACAGCAACATAAAATCGCACTGCGGCAACGTCTGGAAGATAAACAATGGTTTCAGACGTTAAAGGCACCTGCGCGGCATGAGTTTGAGCGTTTTGAACTGGAACATTGCCTGGGAGAAACCCAGCCAGAATCGTGTAATTTTCATCTATATCAAAAAGATAAGCAGGCCAAAAAAATACTCAAGCAGGCAATAGGCAAGCTGAATACTCCCCTACTGCTCCAATTCGAAACAGAGGTCAAACGTCAGGTCATCCAGTATAATTACCAGCAGAGCCAGATAGAAATAGCTTTCGATATTGGAGAAATTCGCTCTGGAGACCAGATTGCTCATATTTATGAAGTCGAATTTGAGCTTAAAACTGGTACACTGGATCAACTGATTGAATGTGTAGAAACTTGGGTTGAACCTTATCAGTTGTGGCTGGATGTACGCAACAAATCCGAACGCGGTTATGCCCTATTAAAGGATGAACAGCAGCTTCCAGTTCAGCATCAGGTTGTACTCAATTTAAAAGAGGAAAATAATGTTGCTAAAATCCTGCAAAAAATTGTAGCAAACTGTCTGACTCATCTTTTTCCGAATGCAACGGCAATTGCCTTAGAACACTATAATAGTGACCATGTGCATCAGGCACGTGTTGCAGTCCGTCGTTTACGCAGTGCCTTAAAAATTTTCCAGTCCGAAACCAAAGAATGCCCGGCTGAATGGCAGGATCAGCTGCGGGATATTTTTCAGCAGTTAGGCGCTACCCGCGATCGGGATGCCTTAGCTGGAAGCCTGCTCCCACAATTAAAACAAGCCGGTTCACCACTTTTAGTATTACCTCCTGCTCCTAAAGGGCAGCTCAATATCAGTCAACTGTTTCAACAGCCCGCGACTACAAAGCTGTTTCTTGAACTTTTAGGCTTTAGCCAGCGCAAATTTAAGCCACATCCATCTTCCCATAAAACACTTTGCACCAGTCTCAGCAGCTTGCACCACAAAATTTGTAAGGATGCAGCCAATTATATACAGCCGGATATTGAGGCACGGCATCGCACTCGCAAGCGAGTCAAGCGTTTACGCTATAATATTGAATTTTTGCAAAGCCTGTTTGCTGAGCAGAAAGTGAAAGCGTATCTCAAAGCATTAAAGCCCGTTCAGGAAAGTTTAGGACATTATAACGATCTGTTCGTTGCAGAAGAGCTATTCCTTCCCTATGTGAAAAAGCAGCCCAAAGCCTGGTTTGTGCTGGGATGGATTAAAGCTGAACAACAGCGCCTGTCTGCTGAGGCTGCGGCCCGGTTAGTACAATTTACTAAAACCGGGCCATTCTGGTCATAGCGATATGGCTTTAACGATTTTTGCCATATACTTTCCAGATATTATTATCCGCCAATGGATCGCTATAACTGTCACTGCGTTGTTTGCGTGGCTTATCGCGTGCATCCACCAGCTCAAAGTCTGGCTCGACACTCAGCACGATCCCATTTACATAAAATCGGGTGCGCGTATATTCACTTTGCCCATGCTGAAATACATAAGTCCGTAAGTCAACAAATTCACGGTGGGCCACCAACGCTGCTGTTTCATCACTGTCCAGCCAACGCTGCATGGCAGCCACCTGTTCTGCTTCAAACTGTCCGCATTTTTCTATCAGACTGGCAATACCGCGAAAGGTTTTGGATTCTTTGGCCCGAGTCTTATTAATACGGATGCGATCCACATGAAAATAGAATAAGGGGAGATTCAGGTGACCGGGCAGATGAACTGCATCTACGACCTCATCTTCCATAAACGGCTGAAACAGGTCTTGTGCCCTTTCAATCAGACCCAGCCATTGTTTGTAATATTCATCCACCTGCGACTTGGTGCCATAGTAAATCGGCAAACCTTCAACATTGGCCAGATTTGCGGGTGGCCATATATTCTGGCGCAACAAGGCAATATCACTTTTCAGGCTTTGTACCGCAATTGCATCTTGCATGGTATTCACACTTTAATTGCTTAGGCTATTTTTAGATTAAGGCAAAGGTTTAGTTTCTGCAAGGCTTTGCCTATAATTAGACATCAAGATTTTATAGTCAGGAAAAATTCATGGTTCAAAAGATTGAAGCAACCGATGTAACCGAAGAAGAAGCGTTAAATGCTGCATTCTTTGAACGTGCTGATGAATTTATTAAACAGGCCAATGAATTTAGCCGCGTAGAAAAAGGTTCTCAGGAAAATCCGGCAGACAAACGCGGTCAGGTCAGCGCTGCAATGCTGTTTGGCACAGCCCGTTTTAATACCTGGGTCGCTGCCAACAATTTTAAAGATGGCAATGAAATGCGCGATGCTAAAGATCAGGTCATGTCTTATATCTTGCAGCAGTTCCAGATGATGCTGGAAGACAATTATGATGAATACTGCGAGCAGTTTGAAAACTATTTACGTTTCCGTCGTAATGAAGAGTTTCATGCCAATAAGCATCAACACGACCACGATCATTAATGAAAGCCCTACGGGGCTTTTTTTATGGATACAAAAAATTGACTTTAGGCTGATTGTAGGCCTATATAAAAAATAATAAAAATTAAGGATAGACCAAGAATATTATGCAATCACTTCCCTTTCCGATCATTGACCCGCATATCCACCAATGGGATCCCTATACTACCCCGCATGCCGCGGCTTTCGCGGTGAAGCTGTTTGGCAAACATCCTAGATTGCTAGACAAGATGGTTCGACTGTTAAAACCCAAAGATGTGATTGAAACGATTGGCTTGACTGAACATCTGACTGCACCCTACCTGCCTGGAAATTACAAGAAAGATGCAGGTCATTATAAGGTGGAGCAGATTGTGCATGTCGAAGCCAGTTGGCATCAACAGAAAGGTACGGGCGTGGTAAACGAAACCCGCTTCATCGCTGGACTTCCTTTTGATCAGCATAATATCCAGTTAGGTGGCATTGTCGCCACGGCGGATCCACGACAGAAAAATTTTAAACAGCTCCTGCAATTACATCGCGAAGCCTCACCCAAGTTTCGTGGCATCCGTAAAATGGCAGCAGTCCATGCAGATAAAGCTATTCATGCATGGGCAGATGAACCGCATCTGTACCGCAATAAAAAATTCCTCAAAGGTTTTGAAGAACTGGCCAAGCAAGATTTAAGCTTTGATGCCTGGGTATATTCGACCCAGCTTGCAGATGTTACTGCGCTGGCCAAAGCCTTTCCAGACACACCTATCGTATTGGATCATCTGGGTACGCCTGCTGGTTTATTTGGCAAGGTGGGTAAAGGCACGGGCAAGACAGCTCAGCAACGTGAATATATTTTTCAGGCATGGAAAGAGGATCTGGCTGAACTGGCACAATGCACGAATGTATCGACTAAAATGTCTGGCTTGTTTATGCCTGTTTTAGGGCATGATTTTCATCAGCAGAAACGACTGGCAACTAAACAGGAACTAGTAGAACGTGCAGCTCCCCTGATTCAGCATGCTTTAAACTGCTTTAGGGCTAAGCGCGTGATGTTTGCGTCCAACTTTCCGATGGACCGTGTCAGCAGCTCACTCACTAACATTATTGATGCGTTTAGCGATATTGTGCAGGCTTATGATGAAAATGCCTTAAAGCCGATTTTTTATGAAAATGCTAAAGCGTTTTATAAATTATAAGAATAAGCGTCTGGATCCTTAAAAAAGGAGGAAAATACATATGCTCTGGGAAGAAATGATCGCTAGTCCCTTGTCAGAAAAACTTTTATATATTTGCCTGGTGATCTGTTTTAGTGGAATGGCATCCTGCTATTACCAACATATGATTCACTTACCCTTTAATAAAGATATTGCTTTCGGAGCAATCTTAATATCAGGTGGTATTTTCCTGTTTCTTTTTGCCACTTTCTGGTGGAGCTTAGCCAGTGCTGTGCTATCTGGCGTTTTAGGTGGAATCCTGTTTACCAGAAAAGTTACTTAAATTAGGGCTTTAAATAATATTGAAAAATAAAAAATCCCCGACTTGAGGGGATTTTTCTATTTACCTACTCACACTATGATTGCTTAACTTCTTTTCCATACTGATCGGCCATCACTTCCACCAGCTGATTTGGCTTGATGTATTTTTTAATCACGGCATCAATGTCGGCTTTACTCAGTTTAGCAATCGCCTGATCACGTTTTTCCCGATACAACAGATTACGGTCTTTATCCAGTTGCGGAACCAGCATGTTATGAATACGGCGATCATCTTCCAGCGCATTTAAGCGTTTTTTTAGAATACTGGCTTTGGCAGCTTCCACTTCCTGTTCCGTGACACCCCGGGTCAATAGCTCATTCAGCACTTTATATACTGCTTGTGAAACTTGTGCTGATTTCCCTGCCGTATAGTTTGCATCAATGGAGAGCGCGCCTGACTCCGCCCATTCATCAAACTGGAGATTGGCACCAAATCCATAGACCAAGGCATTTTTTTCACGTAGCTCCTGAGCCAAACGGGAAGACAACTGGGAATTCCCCAGAATATATTCAAAGACCTGCAAAGCCGGCACATCAGGATTGTCCGCCCCCACCGGCAAAGTCATCAGTGCCTGATAGCTGCCAAACTCACGCTGCTCGGATAAGGCATGAACTTGTTGGGCAGGATAAGCTCTATATACCGATTTCAGGCGCTCATAAGGCTGTTGGGTTTTCCAGTCAGCAAAACTTTTTTTCAGGATGTTTTGCATGGACTTGGGGTTAAATTCACCCGTAACCGCAATTTGTGCATGATGGGTTTTAAAAAACTGCTGATACAAGGCCACTACCTGTTCACGGGTGGCCGCTTTAAACTGTCGGGTCGCCAGCTCAGGTTCAAAATGATAGCGAATATCTCCTGGCTGGTAGATTTCAATGATTCGCGACATGGTCAGCCCAGCAACAGTATCTGGCTCCGTATAAGGACGATCCAGAGTTGATAAAGTCTGCCCCTTGATCAGATCAAACTGGCTTTGTTCAAATACCGGGTTTTTAAGCACCTCAACCACATACTGAAAAAACTCTTCGAATTTTTCTTTTTTGGCACTGATTTGAATGGTCAAGCCATTCACCGCTGCACTTGCAGTGGCAGATCCGCCAACTTCGATAATCTTGTCTGCAATCTGCTGCAAACTCTGGGTTTCTGAAGAACGCAATAATAGATATGCCATCAGATCCAGTACTTCACCCTTATTCAATAAGGTTTGTGCTGTACCAAAATCCAGGGCAATGGTGGCATATACCTTATCATCACGTGTAGTGGTCGGAAACAGCGCATATTTAATGCCATTTTTCAGCTTACCGCGCTGGATCTGCTTTTCTTTTTCATGCAGATATTGCTTGGACTGCTGCACATAATCTTTCACTTCCGCCTGATAAACCCTGACATCCTTTAATGGTTCTTCTGCTTCAGCCGAAGGCGCTAAACTTTTTTGTGGGGCTTCGCTCTGCGCCAGTTGCTGTGCTTTTTTCTGATCTTCTGGTGTAGGCAGAATATTCCCGAAAACACGATGCTCTGGTTTAAAAAAGACCTGATAGGCTCGATTGACATCATTCACACTCAGCTTTTGGATCGAATCCAGATCTTTAAAGTATTGGCTCCAGTCCCCAGAATAAGCCACTGCATAATCACTCAGACGGGAACCTATCGCGGCTGCACTATTTTTGATCATATCGGCCTGGTTACGCACCAGATTTTTTGTACGGTTAAGTTCGACTTCATTAAAAGGCTGACTCTGCTCTATGCCTTGTATCAATCCTTCCTTTACACCTGGTGCCTGATGATTCGGTCCATAAATCGCACCCATCATCACCAGATTAAAATCCCGGTCGAGCCAGGTTGCGGATTGCACTGTGGTGGATTTCCCGGTTTCCACCATACTTTGATACAAATGTCCGCTCGGTTGCAGCGTATATAGCGTCGGCGAAATCGCCAATGCTGTTTTAACACTTTCATTGGCACCCGTTAAATAAATACTATATTTTGCCAGATCACTGCCTTTTTGCACGGTAAACTCACGCGGTGCGATCTGTTCAGGTTTTAAAGGCGGTACCTGGGCCTGTGCCGGAATGTTGCGCGACTGGATCGGGCTGAAATGGCGATCAATCTGCTTGAGCACATCCGCCTTGTTAAACTTGCCTGAGATCACCATGAAGGCATTATTTGGTGCATACCATTGACGGTAAAACTGGTTCAGCTCCTGCATATTAATGGATTGCAGTTCCTCCAGATCGCCAATCGCCAAACGCCCAAGATACTGATTGCCATAAGCCGCTTTAAAGATTTGATCCATCATGACCGAAAAGGGCTGATCCAGACGAATTTCGCGCTCACGTTTCACAATATCAATTTCAGTCGGGACATATTTTTCTTGCAGCACCAGTTTGTCCATCCGCTCGGCTTCAAGAAAAATCACTTCATTGAGCGCCGTCTGCTCAGGACGAATCACATTGGTATATTTGGTAGAATAATAGTCGGTACTGGCATTGGTCATTAAAGTATATTGATCCAGTCGACGCTGGAATTCATCCCCTTTGACATTGCGAGTGCCTTTAAAGGCCAGATGTTCCAGAAGATGAGCCAATCCCCCCTTGCCTTGCGGATCATTCAGTGAACCGGTCAGATAAACCGTGTTCATAAATACTTTATTTTCTTTGTCATTTGGCACGAGAATAATTCTTAAGCCATTTTCTAATTTATATTCTTCAACATTCTGCTCAGTTTTTAGTAGCACTGGCTGGGCCAGACTCAGCACCGAATAACCAGATAATAAAATCGCCAGTGTTAAACTTTTAAAGCGTATTAACATTCTTTATCCAAAATTTTAAAGGTGAATTTTTATTACCGGTCTATATTAGAAAATGACTCTTACTCTGAATAATCTTTTAAACCGGATTGCCAGAAATACCATACCGTCTGCCAAGACGATATTATGTTTTACAATGTAATTTAGATAAAAATTTCAGCCTGCATATATAACCTGGCATAGCCCGAAATTTCAATCCGATCTTCAGCTTTCAGACTGCAATACAGCTCGCCACCCCGTGCCGAAGCCTGATAGGCGACCAGTTCGGTCTTACTCAGTTTTTCCGCCCAAAGCGGTGCAATACCAGTATGGATTGAGCCTGTCACCGGATCTTCATCAATTCCGTTACTGGGCGCAAAGTAACGAGAAATACAGTCATATTGCGTAGCACCTGTGGTAATCGCCACATCCAGCAAGCTCCCCTTTGCCGTAATGGCCGTTCGCTTGCCATTTAACTGTCTGAGCAGTTCAAAGTTCGGCCGTTCGTCCAGAACATCCTGTACCGATTCATATTCAATAATATAGCCTTGAGCATTCAAATAGACATTTTTAAAAGGTTTGCTCAGGGCCTGTCTGAGTTCATCCGGATATTCTGTCACCTGCTTGGCTCGACGAACTGGAAAATCCATTCTGATTTTGCCATCTGTATCCTGAGTGGCCGTAAAAATCCCCAGATCTTTAACATGAAACTGAATAGTCTTGGCTGATGTAAAATCTTTAAACAGCACAAAGCTGCTGGCTAAAGTAGCATGTCCACAAAAATCCACTTCTCTGGTCGGAGTAAACCAGCGAATCGCATAATTTTCTGCATCCCATACCTGAACGAAAGCGGTTTCGGACAAATTATTTTCCAGGGCAATATTCTGCATCAGGCTGTCATCTAGCCACTGCTCCAGCACAATCACTGCGGCCGGATTTCCTTTAAACAGTGCTGTAGTGAAGGCATCCACCTGGTACATTTTCATTTTTATGCTCCTGTATATTAAGGTCTGTTGACCATTTATCTATGTCTATGTTTGTGACGTAAAAGGAATATCTCGCACTATTTTTAGCGAAGATATGGCAGGCAATGATGCACTGAAATTCAATCGCCAAAACAACTGCGCTACTAAATCACAGCAGCAAAATCCGAAACACTATTAAAATTCAGGCTATTTCGTCCTGTACACTCTTGCTTTAAAATAACTTCTGCAAAATCACATCTGCATACAATATCAAAAGAATGGCAAATAGCCATCAATATTGAAAAGGCTATGGAAGTAGCCACGTCAAAATCGCAAAGCACTATCGTTAATATAATTTCTTGATCAATCGGCACTTTATGCGAACGCTAAAACATCGGTAAATATGTTAGGTTATCAGCAAAACCCTTTAGGCTGATTCGCTATGTCCTCATACAAAATTCATTGCATTGATGTCAAAAACTCCTTACAAAACTATATCTGGTTACTGGAACATCTACCTTCCCATCAAGTCGTGGTGATTGATCCGACTGAAGCAGAACTGGTTAAAACCTATTGCACCGAACATGCTCTGATACTCAGCCAGATCTGGCTGACTCACTGGCACAAAGACCATACTGGCGGTGTAGCCGGATTAATTCAGGAGCAGAACCTCCCTGTTTATGGTCCACGCGCAGAACTGAGTAAAATTCCGGTGATTAGCCATCCGCTTGAACATGAAAATCAATTTAACTTTCATGATATTGAAGTTCAGGTTATCTCCGTTCCCGGGCATACCTTAGGCCATATCGTTTATTTTATTGATACGCTTGATGTGCTGTTCTGTGGTGATACCCTATTTGCGATGGGCTGTGGCCGTGTTTTTGAAGGTACGTATCAGCAAATGTATCATTCTCTGTCGCGTCTGGCTGCCTTGCCTCCCCGTACACAGGTCTATTGCACCCATGAATATACCTTGTCTAATGCACAGTTCGCCAAACATGTTGAGCCAGACAACCTGGAGATTCAGGAACGTTTGGAACAGGTGAAGCGTTTGCGTATGCTCGGTCAAAACACTCTGCCAAGTACCATTGAGCTAGAACTTCAAACCAATCCATTTTTACGCGCCAATAGTGTTGAAGAATTCCAGCAACTGAGAATGCAAAAAGACAATTTCTAATTCCTCATTCTCAGGATTTTAAATCCTTCTAAAGAATCTGGTTGCTTTGTGCATAAGCATCCAGTTCTGCCTGCGTTATTACGCGTAGCGTATTCATTTCATTCACTCTAACCAGCAGCAAACCACCCAGTGCTGGCTGGTAGCGACGTGCACTTCCAAAGGGTGTATAAGCCACCTGGGATTGCACACTAAACTCCAGCCAGTCTTCATGCCCCAGCATGACGGCAACCGGAGTTAGAGCCTGTTGCTGCATCTGTTCAATCTGCTGCTTTACATACTGTTCAATGTTGGGCTGAGTCATAATCTTTCAATTTCAATCTGTTTTTTCATAGTATAAATCAGAGGAACAGAAATACTGCTCAGAAAATCTCCGGCTAAGCATGCTTGAATAAAATAGAATCCAACCGGTTTATCATGAAAAGGCATGCAATAAATCTTTTACTTAACTGTCTCCTTCATAATTCCCTCTTAACCAGTTGAATATTAAAAATAATTTATAATTTTTATAACTTAAAAACATACAACATTTAGTTACAACATCTTAAAATATATAAATATCAAACATTTAAGCTATATTTAATGGCTTTTCTCAAGCTATGAATGTTCATTAAATCTGCATTTTCCTTTAAATTAAAATTATTTAAGGCAATCGCCCTTTAAAACAATTTTTTTCATCCTTATCTATCATTTAACAATGATGAAGGAGTTATCTCATGAAAAAAGTGGTTAAAGCTAAAAACTTGATCGCCTTTCGCCTGTGGTTAGAAAAATTAGGTTATTCAGTTCGCACTCTGGCCGATGACCGTGGCTTCAGTTTCAGTTTTAAAAAAGAATATGGCCTGGTGACCTGTGACCTCTCCGGCAATGCTTTAGCCATGCAGCTCGGTGAAGAATTTGAAGATCACTTAAAAGCCTGATCAGCAGGTTTGATACACTTGAAGATAGGGATGTCGAGTCAAAGAAGTGAATGCAATAAAATTTTAAATCTTTTCAGCCCATTGTTATGGGCTTTTTTATACTTCTAAGATTTAGAAATTTCAGGCGAAAAAAAACAAGGTCATCGCCTTGTCTCTTTTGATGGTGGGGACGGAGAGACTCGAACTCTCACACCTCGCGGCGCTGGAACCTAAATCCAGTGCGTCTACCAATTTCGCCACGTCCCCATCAGGGTACCAACTCAAAGTTGGATTTTATAAACTTTGGCAGAGGATCAAGGATTCGAACCTTGACGAACGGTTTTGGAGACCGTCATGCTACCATTACACCAATCCTCTACTTCCACCCAATATCTAGTGACCTAAATACTGTTGGTGGGGACGGAGAGACTCGAACTCTCACACCTCGCGGCGCTGGAACCTAAATCCAGTGCGTCTACCAATTTCGCCACGTCCCCAATGGCTGTGTATACTATAGGGATCACACACTGTTGACAAGTGTTTTTGCAGTAAAAGGAAATCTAACCTGCTATAAATTAAGCAGTTAACTTTATTTTTTACATTCGATAAAATTTGAGGAATTTAAAAGCCACTCTAAACGTCTGGCCTTTATTCTTGTTTCAACCTTACTGATCTCATTAATATAAAAACGATACCAATGCCCTACTTACTGGTTGCTATGCTTTTTATCCTATTATTTTAATGGTTTCTTAACGCAGTAATTCACGACATTTCTATTCAAAATCTCAGACAAAATTGAGAAGCCAAGGAAATAGAAAGCATCCTGCTAAATTCCAGGCAAAAAAAAACAAGGTATTTACCTTGCTTCTTTTATATATGGTGGGGATAGAGAGACTCGAACTCTCACACCTAGAAGGCGCTGCGACCTGAACACAGTGCGTCTACCAATTCCGCCATATCCCCGTGGCTGTGTATATTATAGAGATCGACTCGTATTGACAAGCACCCATCTAGAAAAATAAGTACTGTTATATCAAAAATTAATCAATTAACCCGGATTTTATTTTACAGCCCTTATTTTTGAACAAATTCAATTCATTTTATGAAAAAAAATAAATACTGAATCGCTAGCCAGTCTCTAATACAGATTTAGAGCTGACGGAGTTTGGATTGGGTAAAATATCATCAGCCCTTTGTTATGGGCTTTTTTATGCTTCTAAGATTTATAAATTTCAGGCGAAAAAAAACAAGGTCATCGCCTTGTCTCTTTTGATGGTGGGGACGGAGAGACTCGAACTCTCACACCTCGCGGCGCTGGAACCTAAATCCAGTGCGTCTACCAATTTCGCCACGTCCCCATCAGGGTACCAACTCAAAGTTGGATTTTATAAACTTTGGCAGAGGATCAAGGATTCGAACCTTGACGAACGGTTTTGGAGACCGTCATGCTACCATTACACCAATCCTCTACTTCCACCCAATATCTAGTGACCTAAATACTGTTGGTGGGGACGGAGAGACTCGAACTCTCACACCTCGCGGCGCTGGAACCTAAATCCAGTGCGTCTACCAATTTCGCCACGTCCCCAATGGCTGTGTATACTATAGAGATCACTTTGCCCTGACAAGAGCTTTTTAAGAAAAATCCACCCATTTGATTAAATAAAAAACAATCTGCAATTTATTGTATTTTTCTCATTCAATTTCAGTCATCAAGCAGTATTTGACCACTTTGAAATCAGCCAGTCTATTCTGCTGCTGCCTGCATAGCATTCCCTCCAACAGTTTTTGAAAGGCTTTTAAACCCGTCGGAAGCTCAAGTTTGAAACGCTGGCAATGTATATATGCCCAATCTTCATAACTGGCCGCTTGCAGACGCTGTCCGGACAGCCATTCATAAAAAATGATTCCCAAAGCATAGACCTCACTTTGCAGAGACTTAGGCTTGCCGTGAAATAACTCAGGTGCCATATAACGCGGTGTTGCATTCATTTCTTTTATTACTGATTCAGACAGGGAATGTACCTGCTCAAAATCGATTAGATAGACCCTGCCCTGATCATGCACAAAATGTTCACGCTTTAAATCGGCATGAAAATAGCCCAATTCCTGTAATTCAATTAAGGGGTCTAAGACGCGCAGCAAATATTGCTGAATTTCC
Organism: Acinetobacter sp. S4397-1; assembly: GCF_024129285.1. Lineage (NCBI taxonomy): Bacteria > Pseudomonadati > Pseudomonadota > Gammaproteobacteria > Moraxellales > Moraxellaceae > Acinetobacter > Acinetobacter sp. S4397-1. Next base: position 130,048 of record NZ_JAMXXZ010000002.1, on the reverse strand, counting down.
AGAATAGATAGCTTTGCTGGTGTACGGTCAAAATAAGCAGGAAAATCTGGCAGAATCAAAGCCTGCTGAAAAGTGTCATAAGCAATTTGAACAGGTTGCTGAATGATCAAAGCGGACAATAGGCACTGCAAACCTGCATGCTGATAAGCACGGTAAAATTCCAGCTCATGCTGAAAACCCTGTTGAACCTGTTGCCATACAGAACCGGAAGAATCAGCAAGCAGGGTCTTTAACCAGTAAGGTCCCGGTTCATTTAAATAATAGAGACGGCGACCAAAGCCCAGGCTACGGGCTTTGGTTTTTAGCTGCCAGTTTAAAGAAGAGAGCGTGTCTGGATTAAGTTGCAATATATTCGTGCTGTAGATCTGGTGTCTTCTGATAATTTAACAGTTCCAGACAATGCTGAATAGTTTTACCTACCCGCTCCTGCATTTCGATCAGGGAAATTTTAGGCCAAGTCGCCCGTTCGCCCTCACGCTGCAAGACTTTAAACAGATGTGGCCGCGGATTCTGGAGCATATAGGTATAGTGACGTAAGCCATATTTTCCGACGATGTTTACATCGCCATAATAACGCTGATTGACTACCCCATGCCCATGGTCCAGCAGACGGCGGACTGGTGGCACCCGACCGGCATGCTCACGGGCAAAGTCCATCATGCCTTTGGTAATGACCGCACCTTGACGGCGTACAATACGTTGTGGCCAGCTTAAGGTCCCTTTGCGAAAACGTGCTACATCATCCTGCATAAATGGCACGATATGCGGGTTCACCTGACTGGCGATGGTGTAATTGATATTATAAAGCCGCGCCATTTTCTCTTGCGGAAAATCACTGCGCACACTGCCATCGACCCAGCGCGTGGCTCCCATATACGGGGTATATTGACCATCATAGCGTTTACTGGTCAGACGTACGGGTGGAAACAGAATTGGCACTGCACAAGAGGCCAGCACTGCACTCCAGACCAGCACATCTGGTGAGGTATAGGCATTCATAATCCGGGCCTCTTGCGCAGCATCATAAGGAGCAACCGCAATATTAATATGTAGACCGGAAATTTTTAAGGCTTCTGCAAAAGTGACATCTCCCAGATTCTCAATCAGAAACTTTTTCAGGTATTTGACATCGGCCAGTCCACCATTACCTTTGAGCAGTTCATTCAGCTTACGAAAGTGAAAGGCTTCATGAAAAAAGTTATGTCCCTTCAACAGTTCTACATAAGTGGAAGGCTTGGACACGCCCAGCATGGCAGTCATAATAGCGCCGGCACTCGAGCCAGACATGACTTTGGGCAGCAAGTCTTGCTCCATTAAAGCCTTACATACACCAGTATGAAATAACCCCAAAGTTGAACCACCGGAAAACATCAAAGCTGGCTGGCCATAAGCACGCTGACAATGTTCAAAATATTCGATCTTTTCTTCAAATTTCAAGCACTGACATTCATCTGAGGCGATATAGGCCAGACCCAGACTGACTTCTTCTACATATTCTTCAATAATTCTTTTGGTGCCGACATAAGTCTCGGTAAAAAGCAAAGGATGTGCAATATTGGCAACATCATAGCTCAGCCCTTCACACAGGATATGCATCAGATCCCGGGTACGCTTTTGCTGGCGGTAACGTCTTAATTTCCCTAAGCGATGCGCAATCACTTCAGCATCAAAATACGGCGAGCTATTATCAAACTTCCACTCTTGTGCACCTGATTCCTCATCAATCTTTAGCGCAATATGTTTCCACTCCTCATAAGTCTCAGCAAGCTGTAACTGCTGTTTCAGCTTTTTGATCCGATAGGCCTGATGTGGATTAATATCCTGGGTAAAATCTTTGAATAGCATCTGTCATTTTCCCTATATATTTCTCATTCAGCCCGTAGTCTTAAATATGGAAAACGCCCTTTTCCTCCTTCTAGACTAAAGGAGCAAAACTCTCTGCTTTAAGTAAATTATCACACTTTTCAGACTTTGACTGTGAATTTTACAGTGATAGTATGCTAGACATAATTTTAAATCTGCATTATTTCATCATGGCGAAAATCGACTTACCTGACAATATTTTAAATGCGCTTTCTACTGTACTTTTGCAGCTTCAACACAGCTTGCCTGAGCTGAAGCAGACACCGGATTTTTCTGCGCATGCTTATAAATGGCAAAACGGGGAACTAAAGCCGATTCATCAGCTTAAACAGATTGCGCTGGAAGATTTAAAAGGAATCGAGAAACAAAAAGAAAAAGTGATTCAGAACACTTTACAGTTTTTAAAAGACCTGCCTGCCAATGATGTGCTGCTGACCGGCTCGCGTGGCACAGGCAAGTCGTCAATTGTCCGTGCCTTGTTGACTGAATACGCAGATCAGGGTTTACGCCTGATTGAAATTGAACGTGATGACCTCTCAGATCTGCCTCAAATTCAGCAACTGATCGCTGGCCGTCCAGAAAAATTTATAGTCTATTGTGATGATCTGGCCTTTAATGCAGAAGATGAAAATTATCGCAGTTTAAAAAGTGTTCTGGATGGCTCATTACAATCTGGTTCCAACAATTTTGTGATTTATGCGACCAGTAACCGTCGCCATTTATTGCCAGAATTTATGCATGAAAATACGCCGGTCACCAAAGTCGATGTACCGCAATATACAGAGTTACATCCTCAGGAAGCGATCGAAGAAAAAATTTCCTTATCTGATCGTTTCGGATTATGGCTGTCTTTTTACCCGATGGATCAAAACCTCTATCTAGAAATTGTGGAACATTATCTCAAAAAATCCAGTATGGAACTGACTGCAGAGGCACGTGCCGAAGCATTACGCTGGTGCCAGGCACGTGGGCAACGTTCAGGTCGTGCTGCTTATCAGTTTTCCAAACACTGGGTGGGTTCACAGCAGTTAAACCAACTTTGAGCAATCTTCTATTTTATATAAAGAGCCAAAACAGAAGATAATCATTCAACCCCAGCCCAACCTTAAAAGATTGGGCTTTTTGATACCTGATCATATTTTCTTTTAAAGATAATTAAGAAACCCATAAGGAGATGAGAGTCACTCGGAATAACAGGCTTATAAATAATTTATTTGAGATATACACCAGAAGCTGGAGATTACTAAAAATTTATAGGGTGTAATAAAAGATTAAAAAACGGCTGGTCTCTATACATACAATTTTGTTTATATCTAAATATAACTGTGAAAACAATAAATTATATTATTTATCTTCAGCAAAATAAAAGGATGGCTCTGACATAAAACCTTGTCCTTACATGGCCCAATCTAACACTTTTATTGCTCTGGCCCGCGCTGCAATACAACAAAAAATCAGTAAAATGACACGGGAAAATCTGATGAAATAATCAAGGAAAGCTTCATAGCTACAGTGAAAGCCGTATCATCCAACTGACCGCACGAATTCTGCCATTATTAGTGAGCGCTTACATTTTGAATTTAATCTAAATGGCTTGCAGTTTAGGGTTATTGCTGCTTCATTTATATTGGTTTATGCAATTGCCGGCCTGCCTTTTGCACGCCTCCCTGACACAGGCTCAGTTAAATAAAATTATTGGTTGGGGTTTAAGAGTGTGGAGTGCTGTCATTACAAAATAAACCAACAAAAAAATGCCAATCTGAACGATTGGCATTTTCACATTTTAAACTTCGTTTGGATTACTCAATTCCGTCATCGGCCAGCGTGGTGTGGTAGTAACCGCCAGACCATCTTGCTGCCCGGCTTTTAAACGCTGGTAACCTGCAAACGCAATCATTGCACCATTATCGGTACACAGTGCAGGTTCGGCATAGTATACAGAGGCCTTGGTTAAATCCACTTCCAGTCGCTCACGCAAACGCTTGTTGGCACTTACTCCACCGGCAATCACCAGACGTTTTAAGCCAGTCTGTTTCAATGCCTTGACAGATTTTTTCACCAAAGTATCCACAATGGCTTCCTGGAAACTGGCTGCAATATCGGCATCACGATTTTCATCACCTAATTTCTTCATTTGCACAGAAACTGCAGTTTTCAAACCACTGAATGAAAACTCTAAGCCTTGATGCAGCATTGGACGTGGAAAAGGAAATGCATTCGGATCGCCCTGCTCCGCCAGTTTAGAAATGTTCGGACCACCTGGATAGGGCAAGCCCATCATTTTCGCGACTTTATCAAAAGCTTCACCAGCCGCATCATCAATCGACTCGCCAAGGAGCTCATATTGACCAATGCCATAAGCGGCCATCAACTGCGAGTGGCCGCCTGACACTAAAAGAGCCACGAACGGAAATTCCGGTGGCGTTGCCGAAAGTAATGGTGCCAGCATATGACCTTCCATATGATGTACACCAATCGCTGGCTTATTCAATGCAAAGGCTAAGGTACGACCAAACAATGCACCCGTCATTAACGCACCCATCAGGCCCGGTCCACGGGTATATGCCACTGCATCAATTTCAGATTTTTTCACGCCACTTTGTTCAAGCAGCTGATTCATGAGCGGAATTAACTTACGCACATGATCACGCGAAGCCAGTTCGGGAACTACACCACCATACTCTGCATGCAGTTTAATCTGACTGTACAGCACCTGTCCGCGCAACCCCAGCTCGCTATCATACAGTGCCAGTCCTGTTTCATCACACGACGTTTCCAAGCCCAAAACGATCATTAAACTGCCTATAACCTGTATCAAATCTATTGCAGCAACTATTATAGACTTGTGGTATGAGATGTAAATGAGTAAAATACTGACCTTCACTTGTGATCAAGGGCAATTCGGCCCTGATCTTATCCATAACTTAATGAGGATTCTTCATGCCACAAGTTAAATTGAAAGAAGGCGAACCAGTAGACGTAGCTATCCGTCGCTTCAAACGTTCATGTGAAAAAGCGGGTGTTTTAGCTGACGTACGTAAGCGTGAATTCTACGAGAAACCAACTCAAGAACGTAAGCGCAAAAAAGCTGCTGCTGTTAAACGCTACCAAAAGAAATTGGCGCGTGAATCAGTACGTACAACTCGCCTTTACTAAGATTAATTTGTGATTGACCGCTTGGAATAAATAATGACTATTTTAAAAAACCAGATTACTGACATTTTGAAAGCCACCATGCGTGCTAAAGAAATGGACAAGTTAACGGTCATTCGTAGTCTCCAAGCCGCAATTAAGCAAATCGAAGTCGATGAGCGTAAAGAACTTGACGACGCTCAAGTTCTTGCGGTCATTGAAAAACAAATTAAACAACGTAAAGAATCGATCAAAGCCTTTACAGGTGCTGGTCGAGAAGATTTAGCTAGTAAGGAACAAGCCGAAGTTGAGGTTCTCTCTCAATTTCTACCAGAAGCTATGACTGAGGAAGAACTTGATTCCGTGATTGCGCAAACGATTGCAGCGCAACAAGCTACTAGCATGAAAGATATGGGTAAGGTGATGAATTCTCTGCGTCCGCTCATAGCCGGGCGCGCCGATCCTGCACAGGTTTCAGCCAAAATCAAAGCCAAGCTTGCTTAATCCCCTATTCAATTCAGCTCTAAATCCGTGCTGAACTGCCTCACTTTTTAGACAGTTCTCGTCATATTCTTATTTTCTGTTTTATTGCAAATTACAATTCACATGATGACGTTTTAACAACTGCATCTCTTTAGAAGATTTGACCTGCAATATCACCTCTTGTTTGCCTACATTTTGAAACTGACGATCCAGATAGGCCCGGTTCTGATCTGCTGCCTGATATAAACGGTCAACATAACGCTGCACAATAGCGCAAAACTGCTGCTGCTGCGACGCCGTAAAACCCTGCTGCTGTGGATTTAACGCTTTTAAAAACTGACGTGATTCTTTTTGATAATCGGTATTAATCTGCTCAACCGCTTCTACATACTCGACTGCACTTGCAGCAAAACCATTCACCCCAAACCCCAATAGCAATACCGCTAATAATATTTTTTTCATACAATGATTTAAATAAACAATTCTCTTTGGCCCGATTGTAGCGTGATTTACCCGGATTGGGATACATCTTCCCCCACAAAACCGGTATAAAACTATTTTTAGATTTTATCTTGTCGTTCCCGCTGCATCTGCTTTAAACGCTGATTAATGGTAGCCGATAAAGACTGATTACTTTTACTGACCCGCTGTGCATGTAATAAAGATTTAATCGCTGTTTCCTCATGACCTGACCAGTATTCCACTTCAGCCCGATAGCGCAGAACAGTCGCGGCTTTAATCTCGGAGGCGGGCTGAGCATTTGCAGCCATTTGCATAAGACGCCAACCACTGACATCTCGCGGATTTGCATTTAAAAAGCGCTGTACAATAGTTCTAGCATGATCAGGCTGTTTGGCACGAATCAGCGCCTCAGCATGCTTATAATTCAATGCCCGGTTTTCCGGCATAATGCGTGCTGCTGAACTCACACTTTTTAAAGCCTCATTAACATGATTTTGACCCAGATATATATCCGTCTGACTTAATATCCATAAAGGATGCTTCTGGTGCTTCTGACTCACCTGATCAAGCACAGCCTGTGCAGCCTGAAAGTCTCCCTGTTGCAGATGATACGTCGCCAAGGCCAATTGACCAGCAAAACTATTGCGCCCTGCCAGCAAACTTAACTGCTTTTCACTGGCCTGACGGGACACTACCCGGCTATACCATTTGATAATTTCAAAATCCTGATCATTCAGCTTTGGTTTGACTGCCGGAAGCTGACCAGCACGCAGTCGCGCTTCGCTCATCCTTTCGGTCGTCAAAGGGTGAGTAAGCCAGAAATCCGGTAAAAAACTTAAACGGCTGGTAGATCGATGCATGACCTCGAAAAAATCTGCCATGCTATGCGGATTATAACCCGATGCGTACATGTACTGCATACCGATGCGATCCGCTTCACGTTCCTGATTACGGCTATAAGTGAGCTGCTGATCAAGTAAAGCTGCCTGAGAGCCCATCATGACCGCAGCACCTGCATCACCATCTGCCTGCGAAGCCACCAAGGCTCCCACTAGAATTCCTGCCAAAGCCAATAAGCCTTGCCCCTTAAAGGCCTCCTGGGAACGGCTATAATGGCGCTGGGAAACGTGAGCAATTTCATGCGCCATCACCCCAGCCACTTCATCCATATTACGCGCAGAATTAATCAGACCTGCATTTAAAGCAAACAAGCCACCGGGCACGGCAAAGGCATTAATTTGTGGATCATTAATAACTAGCAGGCCAATCGGCTGGGATAACTGGGTTTGACTGAGAATATGGGAAAACACTGAGAGGAGCTGATCTTCAAGCCAGGGATCCTGCATCACTGGCATCTGCCTATGTACTTCGCGATAGACTTTTTCACCGATCATTTTTTCTTTTTGCTGATCCAGCAAGCCTATACCAGCCCCAATATCGGGCACAGTAAATGATGCTGTGGGTCGATCAAAATAAGTGCTGTCGGTATGTCCTGCAGACATACATATACTTAAACTACAAGCCAGTAGCAAACGTTTCAATGAAAATTCTCTGAGCCTAATGTTTCCAACTCCCAAGAATATAGCATTGAAGCTTGAGCATAGATGCAAGAAAATGTTATTTAATATTAACTTCGTATAAATCTAAAACTGCGGATTAACCACATAGCGTGGCACTTTCCCCTCCAGTGCATCCACCAGATTCTGATAGGCCAGTTCTGCCATTTTCTTCCGTGTCGCTGCTGTCGCCGAACCCACATGAGGCAAAGTGACTACATTCTCCAGCTTAAACAGCTCTGACTCTTTTAAAGGTTCTTTCTGATAAACATCTAGCCCTGCTGCAAATATCTGCCTGGCTTTTAGGGCATCAATCAAGGTCTGCTCATCAATTACTGAACCACGGGCAATATTTACCAGCACAGCATGAGGCTGCATTTGGGCCAGTTCTGCTGCGGCTATCAGGGATTTTGATTCTGCATTTAAATCTACCGCAATCACCACAAAATCCGAACGCTGTAAAAGCTGACTTAAAGTACAATATTCTGCACGAAGGCTTTGGGCCAACTCCGGTTTTTCGTGGCGGTTATGGTAAAGAATATTCATATTAAAACCATAAAAACCACGGCGTGCGATTGCAGCACCAATATGACCAAGGCCAATAATCCCAAGCGTTTTTCCAAAAACATCTACACCAAATTGTGCTTCGCCTACAGTACGCTGCCATTGTCCCTGTTTGGTCCATTGGTCCAGATAAGGAACTTTTCGGGCAGCGGACATCAATAAGCAAAAAGCCAGGTCAGCCGTAGTTTCAGTCAATACATGTGGCGTATGAGCAAGATAAATCTGCTTTTCATTTAAATAATCCAGCTCATAGTTGTCATAACCCACACTGACACTGGAAATAATTTTTAATCGGTTTGCAGTGGCCAGATTATGACGATTCAACCACCGTCCTGCACCGATCATGCCCTCTGCATCCTGTACATGCGTCAAGAGCTGTTCATTGACATCACCCAACTTTGGCTGTAAACAGACCACCTGATAACGCTGTTCGAGTTTTTCCTGAATGTCTGGATCAATCTGACTGAATACTACAACTTTCTGTTTCATACTTCTTATTCCAATTCCTTTTGGTCTTAACGGATATTAATCCACACTATCCGGTTTATTTTGCATAAATTGCCATAAACGTTTTTTCAGAATGGGCTGTTCCAGCATCTCCTGCAAGGAAGCAAGCTGAATCATTTTTACGGGATGGACATAGGGAACAGAGCCCAGAAAAATTATATTTTTCTCCATACTCATCATATCCAGAAAGCCCTGAATATAAGACTCTACCCCACGGCCGTCCTGCATATTCGCCCATGGAAATGGCCAGTTTAACTCATAAAATTCACCTTGCATGGCGCGCTGGATATTACTCCACAAATGCTGGGTCTCTTCTGTCATCTCTGTGGCATTCATCACAATGACACAATGCGGCAAATTAAGGGCCTGTAAACTGAATGGCGGAATATGCTGTATTTGCCGCTCTTCCTGAACTGGAGCAGCGGTTACTGGAGCTTCAACAACTTCCTTTACTTCATCAAGCTCAACGATGCGAACTGGTACAGGTACAATTTCTTGTGGCAGCGGCTCATGACGCGCAGTTTGCGGTAAAATAATCTCGCTATGAAGCTCAGGAGTTGCCTGATCTCGCCAGATGGAAACCTGATGCTGCTGGCATGCCTCATCCCTAGGAATCCATATATCAATTCCCAATGCTGCCAGTATGCCACGCTGATGCCTTATCATTTTTTCATCATCACCCATTTCAGGTCAAACATTTTAGCCGGATTCGCCTTACTCTGCCGAACTTTTTCTAGTTTTAGGGTTCTATCTTGCCTGTTTTCCACACTGTTATGTCTATAACCTCAGACCTGAAATTTGAATGCCTATCTTAGCATGAAGATGGGTCCACTTCGTCTCAGCGACCTAAAGAGAAACCTAGACAATCATCAGGCTATTTTTTTTCAGCATTTGCTCAATGATCTCATCCGTTTCAAACCCTAGACGCCAGTATAGCAATTCCATCACATCCAGCTCATCCTGAGTCACAATCCGGTCGCTCCACAAACAGGCTTCCGCAATCCCCAATATGCTTAAACGGTCACGCAACAATAACCCGGCAATATCATTCAAAATTTCAGCCAGATCAATTGGTTCATCAGAAATTTCAGCATACATCTCCTGCTCTTTTAAGGTCAAAATACGGTTTAAAATCCGCTCCCGGACTTCGAGCTGGTTCCCGCTGTTAATCTGCTGGACATGCAGTAAAGCATCAATCAGGCGCACAATCTGGGACTTAACTTCTTCCAGTGAAGTGGGTGTATGTACAGGCAACAAATTCAATTCATGCTTGACTCGCTCCAGCAGTAAAGCATCCAGCAAGCCAATTTCTCCATCTTCCTGAATAATCCGTGCCAGCTTCATCAGAAACTGCCGGGCAACAGTCATCGGCATGCCACCAATATTTTTGCAAGCCTGTAAAAAGATGGGAGTATGAACACGACCATCCAGATTCAACAATGAGTCCACAATCGCACGGCTGACCTCTGCTTCAGTCGGTATAAATTCACGATATTGCCGGATCATTAAAATAGCAACCATGACTTCACGAGAACCCGTCGAAGTCTGCAAAGCCCGTTCAATCAGATCCGGACGTGGCATATTGGTGCGAAATTCCGGATTCAGCGGCTTGATCGCATCTTTAATCGCAAAGCTAATGGGTGACAGGCGCAGCAAGGGTAACGGCTGTGGTGAGCTCCAGGTGGTTGTGCTTTGAGGCACCACATCCTCTAAAGAGCGGAACAAGCTAAATAAGGGCTGATTTTTCAACTTTTTCAGATTTTCAAGTTGCAGTTCCTGAATCAGCCCAGGATTTAACTCATAAATACGCTGATTAATATCCGGATGAATATTCAACCAGTTCTGCTGGCTCAGGGAGTTGGCAAAACACATATGGGAAATTGATTCAGCATATTCACTATAAATTTGCGAACCGGAATGATGCACATAAATCCTTAATAAGGTCTGAATGTTGGCGTCATTTTGAATCAGGCGTCTGGTTTTCTGGTCATTCTTGAAAGTTCGCCCGCTTAGCGATATATATTTGATAAAACGAGAAATGAGTACCCCTAAACTGCCAACCAGCCAGATGACTGCACCCAGCGCCACATATAGCGTTTCAAACCGGTTTTCACGCGGAATACCATGACGGTAAAATCCGGACTTGGCCAACTTACTGCCCCACTGGCTAAAAGTCACCAGACTGCTATACAGGATTTTTAATCGGGTATTTTCAGCAGCCTCACCAGACAGAATTTTATTAAACTCATGGCTTAGCAGACCATACAATTCCATTTCATCTAGCGTCTGTAGAGCGCCCCAAGTCAGAATAATTGCGGTATCTGCCGGGCCGAAACCTGCTGTCAGGGCATTGACTCCGACTTCATCGGGTAGTACATAAACCGCTGGAGCCTCAATCAAAAAAGTTTCCGCAAGCTGTTCGGTAATCCGTAATGCCGCGCTTTCTTCAGGAATACTTTCTATCTGGCTCAGCCGGCGTGCGCCCATTTGCTTGGCAAGCGAATAGCCACCGGCACGGAGTACATAAAATTCATGTGATACCGAAACTGCCATTAAAAACAGGACAAACGCAATCAGATAAGGACTGAAGCTATGCCAAACTAAAGACTGGGTGGGATCAATATAGAAGGCAAATAAGCCGGCAATTATATTTATAATAAATATTGTTAATAATACTGCAATCAGGCAAAAGCTCGCTGGCAGCCACATATTTTTATTCTTTATAAACGTATAGCTTACGCTTCTCAATGTACCACCCTAAGTCACATGATCTGCAATGCGCTCATCATAAAACAAAAAAGCGGGAAGTTCCCGCTTTTTCATTATGATTTTTATCGCTTTAATCGCTTAGGATTCACGTACACCCGTCAGGTCGACTGAAGCGGCATCGATATTAACATCGATATAGTTCTCACCTTTTTTGGCACTTTCCTTACGTTTTTTCTGTAAGTTATCGAGATATTCTCTATCAATTCCACCTGTGACATAGATACCGTCAAATACCGAGCAATCAAACTCACGTAATTTCGGCACCTTGGTCGTACGTACTGCTTCTTTCAGGTCTTCCAGATCCTGAAACACCAGACGGTCTGCACCAATAATCTCACGGATTTCTTCTACACTACGTTCAGAAGCAATCAGTTCTGATTTTGCCGGCATATCAATACCATAAACGTTTGGATATTTCACCATAGGTGCAGCTGAAGCAAAGAAAACTTTTTTTGCCCCTGCATCACGCGCCATCTGGATAATTTCATTACAGGTGGTACCGCGTACAATCGAATCATCAACCAGTAAAACATTTTTACCCTGAAATTCCAGCTCAACCGGGTTAAGTTTCTGGCGGACCGATTTTTTACGCTGTTGCTGACCTGGCATAATGAAAGTACGACCGATATAGCGGTTTTTCATAAAGCCTTCACGGAATTTCACGCCCAGCGTATTCGCCAGCTCTAGCGCTGAAGTCCGTGATGTATCCGGAATCGGGATGACCACATCAATATCATGCTCCTCACTCCATTCACGCAGGATTTTATGAGCCAGTTTCTCACCCATTTTCAGACGGGCTTTATACACTGAAATACCATCAATGATTGCATCCGGGCGGGCAAAGTACACATATTCAAAGATACATGGACGATATGCCGGCTTACTCGCACATTGCTGGGTAAAGAAATTACCCTGGAGGTCAATAAATATTGCTTCCCCCGGCTCAATATCACGTTCAACCTTAAAGCCCAGCGCTGTAATCGCAACCGACTCAGAAGCAATGATATATTCCATGCCTTCTTCAGTCTGACGTGAACCATAGATCAATGGACGGATACCGTTCGGATCACGGAACCCTACCAGACCTTGGCCAGTAATCATGGCAACTACCCCATAAGCACCTTTACAACGCTCATGAACACGCGTTACCGCATGAAACACATCTTCTGAAGTCGGCATCAGTTTGCCGCGTTTTTGCAGTTCATGTGCAAAAACGTTAAGTAAAACTTCCGAGTCTGAATCGGTATTCATATGACGCAAATCTGTTTTAAACAGATCTTCATGAATTTCAGCCGAATTGGTCAGGTTACCGTTATGTGCCAAGGTAATTCCGTACGGTGAGTTCACATAAAATGGCTGCGCTTCAGCACTGCTTGAAGAACCCGCAGTGGGATAACGCACATGACCAATGCCGTAGTTTCCTCTTAAGGCACGCATATGACGGGTATGAAATACGTCACGCACCATACCATTATCTTTGCGCAGGAACAGGCGTCCTTCATCGCATGTCACGATCCCAGCAGCATCTTGTCCACGATGTTGTAACATCGTTAATGCATCAAACAACATTTGGTTAACGGGCGTTTTACCAGCTATACCAACTACTCCACACATAGCAACCTCGCAGACAAGCTAGGGATTAATAAAAGGATTATTCGTAGATGCATCTGAAATTCCGTCTTTAGAAGATTCAGATGAAGAATCTGAAAGTCTCGGTGTACCTTCAGATTTGATGTGCTTTAAGGCACCGTTTGCAGCGTCTTTCGACAGCTCGGTTGCCCAAGGTGCATACGGAATTAAAGCCTGAATGAGCTTGGACTGTTTCCAGTGCGGGGAACTTTCTACCCATGGACCAATTCCCTGAAGTGTGATCAGGACAATCAGCAACCCTTTCAGGCTTCCAAAAACACCGCCTGCAAGACGATTGAGCGGGCCAAGTTTAAGTGTTTTTAAAATACGGTTCAGAAGAAAGGTGACGATCCAGGTCAAAACAACAATAATTAGTACAATAAAAGCAAAGGCCGCAATCTTCTGTACCACCGGATCAGTACTGAGAGCCACCATGGAAGGCGCAAGTAGTGTTGAATATTTCGCCGCAACAATTAAGGCGAAAATCCATCCCACCAAGTTCGCAAAGGCTTTGATAAATCCTTGACGCAAACCGTTTAACCCTCCAATAAGCAGGATAATCAGTATAAAGATGTCAATGGCATTCATAAGTTTTAAAGTGCGTCTACACAGTCTTTGACAAGTTTTGGTCCAGTATAGATAAGACCACTATAAACCTGTACCAAGCTGGCTCCTGCCTGTTTTTTGGCAACAGCATCTGCACCTGAAAGAATACCACCCACACCAATTAATGGAATTTGTCCTTTCAAAATCCCTGCAAACGCAGCGAGGCATGCCGTACTTTTCTCAAAGACCGGTGCACCCGATAAACCACCTGCTTCTTCCGCATACGCCAGACCTTCAACGCCTTCACGCGACAATGTGGTATTGGTCACGATCAGACCATCAATTTTATATTGCAATAACTGCTTGGCAATAAAGGCAATATCTTCTGATTCCAGATCCGGAGCTACTTTCAATACTAACGGCACATAGTGCTGATGTTCCTGCGCCAATTCCAGTTGACGATTTTTCAGCGTTTCTAACAATTCAGTCAACGCATCGCCGCTTTGCAAGCTACGCAGGTTCTTGGTATTTGGAGAAGAGATATTTACAGTAATGTAGGAAGCATAATTATAGACTTTTTCTAAACAAATGAGATAGTCATCTACAGCTTTTTCTACCAGTGTATCGGCATTTTTACCGATATTAATACCCAAAACACCTTTAAATTTTGCCGCTTTGACATTTTCAACTAACTTGTCTACCCCATCGTTATTAAAACCCATCCGGTTAATAATTGCCTTGGCTTGTGGCAGACGGAATAAACGCGGGTGTGGATTACCGGCTTGCGGTCGTGGGGTAATCGTCCCAATTTCAATAAAACCAAAACCTTGGCTAGCCAGAGCATCAATATAGGCACCATTTTTATCCAGACCGGCAGCAAGACCGACCGGATTCGGAAATTCAATTCCCATACAGCTGACAGGTTTTGCAGCTACACGTTGATGCACCAAGCCCATTTTATGGGTTGATTGTAATAATGATAGTGTTAGCTCATGTGCACGCTCTGGTGCTAAAGAAAACAACAAAGGGCGGGCTAGAGAGTACAACATATCTAGAAAAGTCTGCTACTTTTTAAGTCGCCATATTATAGGCATAGGCAGCCCAAAAAACCATGCTTTGTAAATCTTTATTTTCAGCTGCTATTGCACAGTCGCTGCTAATTTAATCTGCTCTGCTTCCTTATTTAGCTCCATTTTTTCGATACTTAGCCCCATTTGGGTCAACTGGGTCAGGAAGTTTGCCAGCACTGCATAATTTTCATGCAGAACGACCAACTGAATTTTTCCATCTATGTGCTGGGAAGCAACAGACAAACCTTGCTGCTGAGCAACACGCTGGACTTTCTCCGCAGCATCCAGCTGTAAGTCTCCAGCGGGTTTCATGGTCACGGCATTACTCTGCATCCACACAATTGTATCTTTAAGCTGATTTAAACGCTTTTGCTGGGTATCCGCAGCTTGATGCATATACCAGAGTGCAGAGCCAATTGCTGCAACCAGCACAAATATAAGGGTGAAAATGACCAGCACCCGCTCACGCACGGACAAGCTGTCCAAATAATCACTGAATCTTTCAAACTGCTGGTCAAGCCGGTTTTGTAATTGTTGCATCGTTTTCATTATTGTATTTTCACCAGTCCTACCGCACCTGTAGCTGTTGCCTGTATGTTGCCTAACTCCACCTTGAATCCCTGTTGATTCAACTGCTGGGAAAGCCCATTCAAGCTTTCCGAGGTTGCAGCTTGTAACTCCAGACTCAGTCCCGACGCATCATAATGAACGCGCTGCGCCACCATCTGATTCTGCATCAACACTGGCCCCACGCGGCTCATTAACTGTAAAGCATGCATATTGGCAGTCTGGCTCTGACGCAACTGCGCCTCAAACTGGCTTTCAATATTTTGCTCGGTCACCGGATAATTCTGCCCAAACCAGTATTTAAACTGGTCTATGGCCTGCATGGCCGTCTGATTGGCAACTTTTTTATATTGATACCAACGCACTGCATCATAACTAAACTGAACCAGCAGAATCCCCACGAAAACCGCAGCACAAGCCTTCCAGTAGCCTGAAATTACACCTTCAGATTTTGCCTTAGGCAGAATGTTAAACGGGTGCTGCTTGGGTTTTTTAATAACTGGTAATGTGTACTGAAAAGATTCAATTTGCTCCCGCGTCGTCACCGCTTCCAAGCTATTTAACTGCTCAACATCCAGACCACTGACCTGGTATTGTAAATCTTTGGGTTGAAAATCCAGATATAAGCTTAGGTCATCCAGTGACTGGCCTATATACTCATCTTCTCGAACCAGCAATTGTCCGCCAATTTGTGTAATCACCCGCTGATTGGCATGCGCAGGCACAGGCACAATCAGAAAATCTGGCAACAATGCGGTAACTTTTACCGGAATCAAGTTTAGGGCATGCTGCAAGGTTTCTACCGTAGAGTTTGCAATTCCCATAAGCCTGATCTGGTCAGGCTGCTGAAAATGATGCAAAACCTTCATGGCATCGACCGGCAGCACCACATATTCTTCCAACAAATATTTAATGCCTTCATTGCCCATTTTCTTATATTGGCTGCGTGACAAAGTCTGCTGCAAGATTTGCACATGACGGCTTGGAAAAAAAACCACCGCCTCTTTGGCCTGATAAGCTTGTATGTCCTGAATCAGCTGCTCTAGTGTCGCTGCCTGGTTCCAGAACTCCCCCACTGACCATTGCCAAATTCCATTGGCTTCTGGCATCCATAAATACAACATCGATTGTGTTCTACCGTTTTTTTAACTGGTTTTATATTGTTGGGCTAAAGCTTTTTATCTGGGTTGATAAACCCGCTGCAATCACCGCCTGATCATAAATACGCGCTTCAGCCAGCGCATAAGGCTGAAAAGAATCTCCCACCAGAATTGAAGCAATATGTGCCACGACATTCATATGACAGACCACTGCAATCGACTCATAAGGCAGTTGCGATAACCATTCCACAGCTACTTTTGCATCATCATCTGGCTTGATGGCATTACAGATCACCACAGGCACATCTTTAAAGTAATGCTGTAAATGTGCCAAAGTTTCCTGTGCACGCACCAAAGGACTGACCACAAAGACTTCAGGCTTGATCCTATCTTTTAAAAACTGCGCCGTCTGTTCTGCCTGCTGATGCCCACGCTCCGTTAACGGACGTTTGCTGTCATGACCATTGACCGGAGGAGCGGCCTCGCCATGTCGTACTAAAGTCAGTTGCATCTTTCATTCCTTCATTTCTTGTATTTGTATGATAACGATCAGATATGACAGACATTATACAATTAGGGTAATAAATTAGACCTGATGATGGGGCAAAACAAATTCAACATCACTGCGATGCCCATTTTTCATCAGCGACAACGCAATCGACAAGGGTGGCGCCCCCTGGAAAATCACCTCATATAATGCAGTGGTAATCGGCATATAAACTTCCAGCTCTTCAGAACGCATCTTAACCTGCACAATGGTATTAATCCCTTCTGCAGTTTGGCCCAGTTCGGTGGTGGCCTGTTCCAGAGTTTTACCCTTACCTAAGGCATAACCCACCTGATAGTTACGGCTCAGCGGACTGTTACAGGTCGCAAACAGATCACCCACACCAGAAAGCCCCAAAAAGGTGAGCGGATTGGCACCGAGCTTTACTGCAAAGCGGCTCATTTCAGCCAATGCACGGGTCAGAATCATACTTTTGGTATTCTCACCCACGTTATAGGCAGCGGCCATTCCCATGGCAACCGCATAAATATTTTTCAAGGCTCCGCCCAGCTCCACGCCATGCACATCATCACTGGCAAAAACACGGAACAAGGCACTATGCAAGGCCTGCTGCACTGCATAACGCACCAGCTCAGATTCACTGGCGATCACTGTACCTGCCGGCTGCCCCGCCATAATCTCCTTGGCCAGATTAGGACCGGAAAGTACACCACAAGGCACTTCTGGTAAAACTTCACGAATAATATCACTCATAAAGCTAAATGTTTTCGCCTCAATTCCCTTGGTCAGGGAAATGACTGCCTGAGAACTAATAAAAGGCTTAATCTGCTGCAGGACATCACGGAAAGAATGACTTGGAATCGCAACCAGAATAATATCGCGATCACGCACAGCCAGCTCCAAGTCAGATACAGCATGCAAATTGGACTCTAACTGAAAATCCGCCAGATAGCGCTTATTAATATGTGTCGCATTAATATCAGCTGCGACTTCCGGATCACGAATCCAGATCATGGTATTGCAACCATTACGCACTGCGGTATTGGCCATAGCAGTTCCAAAACTACCACCACCCAGGACCGTAACTCTTAAAGCAGTATTCTGATTTACTGCTACCGGTTCAACCAAATCGGAAAAATTCAACTCTGACATCTTGTTTTTAATATCCTGTTTTGCAGTGCAGTTTAATTATTTGGATGCCAGTAACTGACATAATTACTGGTCTGAATGTCTGCGCGTGATGCAATGGTTTTGGCCGCCGTACCAATATAAATAATGCCAGAAATCAGGTCATCTTTGGAGATTCCTAAAGCCTGCTTAAACAAAGTCGATTCCACCACTACTCCACTGCGCCACATGGTCGAAAAACCCTGTGCTTGCAAAGACAACAGGAAATTTTGAATTGCGGCCCCAGAACTCAGGATTTGTTCAAAATGCGGAACTTTGGGATGATCCTGCAAACGTGTCAATGCCAGCACCAGCAATGGCGCACGAAAAGGATGGTTTTTAACTCGCTCAATCTGTGCCGTTTCAGTTTCACCCAGATCAATCAACGCCTGAGACAATAAAAGTCCAAAAGCTTCACGCTGCTCATCAGGCACCACCACAAAGCTGGTAGGCTTTAACCGGTGATGGTCCGGTGCAGTTAAGGCAGCCTGAAAAGCATACTCTAACTGTTCTGCAGTGGGTGCAGGCGCTACTAGACTTCCAATAGACTGTCGCTGGTGAATATTTTGATGAACGATGTCGACCACTGATTCCGTCATTGCTTTCTAAATCTGTCACTTAAAAACTACTTTTAAGGTTAGCATATTCATAGCTGAATACTCTAGAAACTTCACAAGTATTGCCAGCATACACCAGATGCTGACAGCCATTATTTCCTGTTTTAAAGAGAATCGGCAACTATTGAAATTTCAGAAATGGATTGCGCCATAAGCTAAAACTGAGCAGATCAGGTATAAAACGAAGCGAATAGCAAGGCCGGAATATTAATAGCAAGCTTCATAACCAAATTTGAGATCGTTTTAGCCACATAAACGGAAACAAGGCATCGTTTTGTTTAACAAAGCAAAAGTATAAGCATGCTTAAGTGCACAGGGCTATACTAAAAATTGCTAAACTTATACATCAACCACAAAATTTGTAGTTCTTTCTGTGGTGAAATAACTTCTATTTAGCGGATTTATCAGGACAGCATCATGAAAAAAACAATGGCATTCGGCGGGCTAGCTCTTTCTACGCTCATTTTAACAGCATGTGCTTCCAACCCAACTTCCTCACTAGCAGTGCAAAAAGAAAACAATCTGTTTGAGGTAACCGGTTTAGGAAAAACCCAGTTAATTGCGAAAAACAATGCAATTGCAGCAGCCAATAAAGCCTGTGGGTCGCGTAGCACCACCATCGTTGTAGATGAGCAGACTGCCTATAATGGTGCATTAAAAGGTGTTGTGGATGAGCAGACAGGCCAAATTATTCAAGCCGCTGCAACAGTTTTAGGGAATATTGCCGGAACCAATACCGGGCTAAACCAGAAGGATGACTATCAAACCACCTTAACTTTCCGCTGTCAGGCTAAATAATTTTTTAATAAATAAGCATAAAAAACCGCTCTTTAAGAGCGGTTTTTTTATATTCATCCACTGCCAATCTGATTAACAGTAACCTTCCAGACGGGTTAATGGCAGCTTTTGCCCAATTGCTTTTTCAATTTCAGGCAGATAGAACGCATCATCCTCAGAAAGAAAACTGATACTCACACCTCGACTTCCTGCACGTCCAGTACGACCAATACGGTGTACATAATCATCTGACTGCTCTGGCAAAGTAAAATTCACCACATGCGATACACCGTCAACATGAATACCACGTCCTGCGACATCCGTTGCAATCATGATGTTATGGTTGCCATTTTTAAACTGATCCAACATCTTCAGACGTCTGTCCTGTGCAATTTCACCAGAGAGCATCACCACTTTATAACCATCACGTTTTAAATGATCATACAGTCTACGCACCTGGTCACGGCGGTTGGCGAAAATCATGACCTTCTCGATCGGCTCATCCCGTAACACTTCTTGCAGCAATTTATATTTATCCGCTTTAGCGACCATATAAACACGTTGCTCAACATCAGCATTGGTTTTCTTTTCCGGCTCAATCTCTACGGTAACAGGTTCAAAGAGCCATTGCTGTGCCAGATTTAGAACATCATAACTAAAGGTTGCAGAGAACATTAGAGTTTGGCGCTGCTCCTTACGCGGAGAGAAACGCACAATCCGCTTAACTGATGGAATAAAGCCCATGTCGAGCAAACGGTCCGCTTCGTCAATGACCAGAAACTCGATTTGATCCAACCAGACTTCTTTCTGGTCAACAAAGTCGATCAGACGACCTGGAGTCGCGACCATAATATCCACGGGTGCTTTATCCAGTTGTGCCTTCTGCTTGTCAAAATCAACACCACCCAGCAAAGTCACGACACTCAAACCACTGAATTTCGTCAGGTCCTGAGCATCACTTTCAATCTGCAAAGCCAGCTCGCGGGTAGGCGCCAAAATCAGGGCACGCGGCTCCCCACGATAACGCTGCTCCTTAATCGGATTATTCAGCAGGTCGTTGATCACACTAATTAAAAAGGCTGCTGTTTTTCCGGTACCTGTTTGTGCACGACCAATCGCATCATGACCCGCCAGTGTGAATTTTAAAACCTTCTGCTGAATCGGCGTCATGGAGTTAAAGCCTAAGGCATCAATTGCTTTTTTCAGTTGGGGGTGTAAATTTAAGGTTTCAAAACCAGATGACATAAAGCGCTGCTCTAATTCAATGATCAAAAAGATGGGAATAGTATAAACAAAAAACGCCCCAATTTATATTGGAGCGCTTTTCAGATTAATCCGAAGATTAGTCTAAAGGTTGAACTTCTTCAGCTTGGAAGCCTTTTTGGCCTTTTACAACACTGAATTCAACACGCTGGCCGTCACGAAGTGAACGATGACCGTCACCTTGGATAGCACGGAAATGAACAAATACGTCATCACCGCCATTGCGTTGAATAAAGCCGAAGCCTTTAGTGTCGTTGAACCATTTTACTACGCCTTGTTCACGAGCAGCTGTCATTAGTTAATCCTCATTGATACTAAAAAAAGGACCACCCGGTGTTGCAAACAGCAGAGCAAACAAGTTTGAAAATATTATTTTTAAGCTTGTAATCATTCTGTAAAACTATTAACAAAATCCCGGTTACATCCATGGTGTTATAGGGTGAAAAACAACTAAGTTGTTTAACTGAAATCCTAATTACCCAACGAGCTTAGCACGGGTTTATGACAATTAATAGATATTTTTTAGCTTTGTTCTTTTTGATTTAGTTATTTTTTTCACAAAATATGTCAAATAGCAGATAAGTGTTAGTTGATGTATCTTTTTGCTCAAAAATTTGGGTTTTGGCATCCTATTTGCTATTATTTATGGTCTTTTTTAAAGGTGGTACGGATAAAGCAGTCATGGGGCAAAATAGCGACCAAATCAGTATCATAGATGCGATGGGCAAACCCTGTCCGATGCCGCTACTTATGTTAAAGCGTGCATTAAAAGCTCAACCTGGTCTGACATTTTTACTAAAGTCTTCTGATCCGCATAGCCAGACTGATGTGACACGCTATTGTCAAATCCATCATTTAACATATGAATTTAGACAGATTTCGGCCACAGAGTTTCACTACCTGATTGAATCTTAAAAAAATTCAATTAGACTGGATAGCTTCACAAACGTATAAAACTTTACATTTCTCTACCCAAATATCCATTATTTGCGGAGAGTTTGGATTAAGATTAAACCTAGTTAAGGGTTAAATCCCCCGCACTTCAAGGAGAACACATGAGTGACAGCCGCAATCAATTGATGCCCCTGTCATTATCGGCGCCAGGTGTCAATCTCGGTGCTTATATTAGTACTGTCAATCAAATTCCTATTTTAACAGCCGAACAAGAAAAAGAGTTGGCTGAACGCTATTACTATGACCAAGATCTCGATGCAGCAAAAATGCTGGTCATGTCACACTTGCGTTTTGTGGTGCATATTGCACGTAGTTATGCAGGCTACGGCCTGCCTCAGGGTGACCTGATTCAGGAAGGTAACCTGGGTCTGATGAAAGCAGTAAAACGCTTTGACCCGAACATGGGTGTACGTCTGGTGTCATTTGCAGTGCACTGGATTAAAGCTGAAATTCATGAATATGTGATTCGTAACTGGCGTATTGTCAAAATTGCCACCACCAAGGCACAACGTAAACTCTTCTTTAATTTACGCAGCCTGAAAAAGTCATCGAAAAAACTGACGCTCGAAGAAGCAAAATCAATTGCGAATGACTTGAATGTCACACCAGAACAAGTACTGGAAATGGAAGGCCGTCTGACGGCATATGATGCTGCTTTTGATGCCTCAGGCGATGACGATGACGAAGGTTCAACCCATGTTGCACCGGCTTTGTATCTTGAAGACAACCGTTATGATCCGGCGCGTTTGATTGAAAATGAGGACTATGAGGAACAAAGTACCTCTGCCCTGCACGACGCCATGGAACAACTGGATGACCGTTCACGTAATATCTTGCAGCGCCGCTGGCTCGATGATGAAAAATCGACTCTGCATGAACTGGCAGCCGAATACAATGTTTCTGCCGAACGTATTCGCCAGCTGGAAAAAAATGCCATGGAAAAAATTAAAGTTGCAATGTCATCTAACTGATATTTTGAATTTGCATGATTTGATATTGTCAAAAAAAGCCTTCCTCCCAGAAGGCTTTTTTATGCCGGCAATTTGACTTTTATGCTAAAGTTAAGCGCAAACTTTATGGGGAAGATCAATTCAAATGTGGATTGCGATTTCAGCACTCAATCTTGCACTTGCAGTCCTGCTCGGTGCATTTGGTGCACATGGTTTAAAGGCACGGGCAACTGAAGCGCAATTGGCCTGGTGGCAGACAGCGACAGATTATTTTTTCTATCATGCGCTGGGTTTACTGCTTCTGGCCATCATGAGCCGAGTCATTCCAGAGTTGCCGATCAAGTGGAGCTTTGTCCTGATTCAGGCTGGAATTTTCTTCTTTTGTGGTTCTCTTTATATTATGGCACTAGGCCTGCCACGTGGTTTAGCTGTTATTACGCCCATTGGCGGTGCTTTAATGATTGCCGGCTGGTTAATTCTGGCCTGGAATGCCGTAAAATATATCAAATAAGTCTGAAGCTTTAATCAATCATGGAGGGTTGCCAATGCTGGTTTATATCAATGGCGAACAACAAGATACTCAATGCAAAAACCTGCTGGAACTGGTTCAAAGTCTTGCACTTGAAGGCAAGCGCTTTGCAGTTGAGGTCAATGAAATGATTATTTCTAAAAGCAGATTAGGTGAAACATTAATTTGCGAAGCAGACAAGATAGAAATTATTCATGCAGTCGGTGGCGGCTAATACTTGGGATAACTATGCAAGATTTATTACAGATTGGTTCACGCCAATTCCAGTCTCGCCTTTTAGTAGGTACAGGCAAATACAAAGATTTAAATGAAACGGATCAGGCAATTCAGGCCAGTGGTGCAGAAATTGTGACCGTTGCGATTCGCCGTGTAAATATTGGCCAGCATCCGGATCAACCAAATTTACTTTCAGTGATTCCCCCTGAAAAATATACGATCTTGCCCAATACAGCAGGTTGTTTTGATGCCAATAGTGCAGTACGGACCTGCATGCTGGCACGGGAACTACTCGACGGACATAATCTGGTCAAACTGGAAGTCTTAGGTGATGAAAAAACACTTTATCCGAATGTGACTGAGACCTTAAAAGCAGCTCGCACTCTGATTGACGATGGTTTTGAAATCATGGTTTATACTTCAGATGATCCAATCGTGGCTCAGGAGCTTGAAAGCATGGGCTGCGTGGCGATCATGCCATTGGGCAGTCTGATCGGCTCAGGACTTGGTATCCTCAACCCGCATACGCTTTCCATTATTAAGGAAAATGCCAAAGTTCCGGTACTGGTCGATGCAGGTGTAGGTACAGCCAGTGATGCCGCCATTGCGATGGAACTGGGCTGTGACGGCGTGCTGATGAATACTGCAATTGCAGCTGCACAAAACCCGATTCTGATGGCCTCTGCGATGCGTAAAGCAGTAGAAGCAGGCCGTGAAGCCTTCCTGGCAGGTCGCATGCCGCGTAAGCGTATGGCCAATGCCAGTTCGCCGGAAACTGGTTATTTCTTTAAATAAATCTCATTATAGTCAAAGAATTGTATGATTCTTTGACTATAATTTAGCTTTTACTCATCCTAAATTATCTATTTTTATAAATCAGTTCGACGGATTCACGCTTTAATAAAGCATCAGGAAAAAGCAACTCCCCCTGCAAGCCTGGCAATTCAACCTTACTCCAGACCAGTTTATTACGTAAAGATAATGGAAGTTTCTCCGCAATAATCGTAGTGCAATAACGATGCGTCTCACCTCTTGATCCTAAAATAAATTGCTCTCCTACCTGCCTTGCCACGGCCCTAGCAATATCTTTTCTTTTATCTGGCTCTAAACTGCTTTCTCTATAAACCGCCCACTTTTTTGCTCGTTTTGAGTCAACAAAATCACTGATATCTGATTGAATCACTTGATTTAAATATGAGGGATCGTCATCTGTGGTCGCATGCACCACCAAAATATTCGGTTGAGTCGCTGCAATCACGCCAATATGTGAATACTCACTCCCGCTCAGCTTTTTGATTAAAAAACTTTCGTAACCCACCCCCTCCCGAACAATCCAATCACCCACTTGAAATGCATGCTCGGGTATATAAATCTGTTTATCTGGCTTTATAGTATCTTTGGAGGAGAACCCAATAAAAAGGCAGATTAGAATAACTAATCCGCCCAAAAACAAAATAAACCGATTATAAATCAACTTTCCATTTATCTTCATTTTTGATAAGTTTTACTCGATCTGTTACAGAATTAGAGCCTTCATTTTTAAAGCTGACTCCGATAGTCACCCGTCCTTTGCCATTTGCTTCATCGATATTTTTGTCTACCACACTAATTTCTTTGACTCCGCCTTTACGTTCAGCTTGCTCTTTAGCCTTTGCCGCGCCAGCTTTTATTTTGCCTTGAATCATTTCTTCAGAACCTGCTTGGGCTTTAACATTTTCAGGTATATAAATATAAGAGAGCATTTTTTCTGAGTCGCCTTTATAGGCTGCTGTAACATATTCTTGAGCTACATTTTCTGGATTTTTAACATTACTACATGCAACCAACATGCCCGTTAACCCAAAACTTAATACTAAATTTAGTATTTTCTTCATCTTATTTATTCCAATAGCAATTATTAAATGAAAGTCAAAAAAAAAGCATAATAATTATGCTTTTTTTAAAATTTTAAGGAATTAGACCTTCATCTCGCATTGCAATCTGTACAGACTGCCGCGCCGCAACTTTGTTTCGAAGATGAATAATATTCTTATACGGACTTAAATCATGCTCAATATGATTCGACCAATTAGTCAACACAAACAGATAAGCATCGGCTGGGCCAAAGTTATCATCAACCAGATAGTCATTGTCTGATTCAGCAATCGCTTTGTCGATATAACTTAATAGACGATCGACTTCTGCATAGGCTTTTTTCTTTTCATCATCGGATAACTTGCCACCAAAGAACACCGCATAAGCATCATGCAATTCTGAATTGAGATAACCTAACCATTCCAGCACTTTGGCACGTCCCATGCCAGAGGGTGGAATCAGATCCTGTTTGGGATCATGTTGTGCAAGAAACGGTAAAATTGCCACATTCTCTGTCAGAGTTAAACCCGGGTTAATTTCAAGTGCAGGTACATAGCCTTTGGGATTAATTTCGTAATAATCCGTACCTTTTTCTGTTGTATGGCTTTTTAAATCAACACGTTCTAAATCAAAGTCGACATTAATTTCATTTAAAATAATATGTGCTGCCAATGAGCAGGCACCCGGCGAATAGTAAAGCTTCATTTCTGATCCTTGTTCTACACTTCTCAATGTTTTAAAACGCTTCTGACAAACTTTCAAGCGATCAAACCTGTAAATTGCAAAAAAGCGTAACTGTCATTCCAAGACATTTACTTCTTCAATATTGAGGAAATCACAAGCTTTTGCAAGCCTATCTTGTGTAGATTTTTATCTGTATCTGTTTAAGAGACACGGGCTTTCCTTATTGAGAGGCGATTTTGTGATACGCCTTAAAAGTGGAAAGTTTTCTAGTGTCTGGAGAGTGTATTGACAGAGCAGAGGATGAAGCCTGAATTACGAGCAAGCTTAAATATTCGGGACTGGATCTGACTCATGCATGGGTTTAAGAGATGACTTCGGTGAATATACTGGATCACTTGGGTCAGAAATTTAAAGTCAAAAATATTTGAACATCTCATTTAGTTTTATTGACAAATAGAGCCAAGAGTTCTTTTTATTTGACTTTGGGAATCCAACCGGCTTTTTATGGATAAATACCGAGAAAAGTTTGACTTGCTCCGCTCAGGACTTAAAATACCGCATTCTGAATTTTTAGTTTTGCCAAAATTATGTCGAACGATCAATTAGACCAGCACGTCGTAGAGCTGGACAATTTAAGCGAACACCGTGAAATTGTGACATTTATGCGGCGTTCAGCGCCATTAAATACCTCTCAACGTACTGCGCTTGAACAATATGGTCACTTAATTTTGGAATATCCGGTAGGTGATTTACGTCAGCATTTTGAACATCCTGAACGTCCGTTAACGGTAGAAATCGGTTTCGGCATGGGCCGTTCCCTGGTATTAATGGCCAAAGCCAATCCTGAGCGCAACTTTATTGGGATTGAAGTACATGTTCCAGGAATTGCCCAATGTGTCTATGAGGCTGGAATTGAAGGCCTGACTAACCTGCGTGTGCTAGATGCCGATGCAATTCAGGTATTGCGTGAAATGCCGGACAATAGCATTAATACAGTTCAGTTATATTTCCCTGATCCATGGCAGAAGAAACGTCACTTCAAACGCCGTTTTGTTTCGCATGACCGTATGCCACTGGTAGAGCAAAAGCTGGAGCTTGGCGGAACTTTCCATGCCGCAACGGACTGGGAACCGTATGCGGAATGGATGCTTGAAGTATTGGAAGAACGTCCACGACTGGAAAATCTGGCGGGCAAAGGCAACAGCTACCCACGCCCGGACTGGCGTCCACAAACCAAATTTGAGCGTCGCGGCATTGAAGCCGGCCACAAGATTAATGATTTTATCTTCAAGAAAATTTCTTAATCTAAGTTTTAAAAAAGCGCTGACCTGATCAGCGCTTTTTTTATTGGAAAATTTTATCTTTCAGCCAGAAGATTAGTGCAAATCCTGCGCCTATCATCGGGCTTAAAAGACAAACAACGCTTCACCCCTATAGCATGTCCATTTTTATTATTTTTTTCTGCGCATTTTTACTTAAATTTAAAGAGTGAATGCAACCAAATCTAGCTTATTCAATTAAAAATCAACCCATTCATTTTTGATGACGCGCTAAAATCTGCTGGCTTAACAGCTGATAAACCTTTTGTAAATCGTCTCGTTGCATTTTCGCCAGCATCTGCTGATGCATTTTAAGGATATTTTCATCCCCTCGCATTGCAGGTCCGGTTTGCATTTGGCGTGGATCATTCTGAGTGGCTTTCTTGGCCGTTTCCAGCATCAATGGAGAAAGCAGGCTAAAATCAACCTGCTGCGCATCGACCACCTGTTTGGCCATATCATAACAGTAATTGCTAAAATTACAGGCAAATACCGCTGCTAAATGCAGGCTTAAACGTTGCTCAGAGCTGTAGAGATAGACCTTCTTGCTCAGGCTATTTGCCAGAGTATGAAGTTTCCCCTCGTCTTCATCATCATGTGCTTCGATAAACAAAGGGGTATTTAACCAGTCAATTTCACGCTCCAAACTGAAGGTTTGAAGAGGATAAAACACTCCGGATTTTGGATGTACATCACGCAGCACATTTAAGTGCGTACTGCCTGATGTATGTACTATCAATACGTCTGGCAGATAGTTATGTACCTGCTGGATGACTGTTTGGATCGATTGGTCACTGACTGCAATAATAACCAGATCTACATGACTATCCAGCTGTTCAGGGCTGGTGATGGCCTGAGCTGTGCATAGATCAGCCAGTTGCTGGGCTTTTTCAACACTCCGGCTATAGATCTGTACAATTTCATGCTGGCCTGACAATACACGGGCGAAGTGATAAGCCACGCGCCCTGCCCCGATGATACTTATCCGCATCTGCATATATTCCTGATAAATTGCACACAGCATGCCAATAAAAAAAGGACGAAGCAATTCGTCCTGATTTTTAAAGAGATGTTAAAATTTCCGAAGGGTCAGAATCTGCTCACTGCGTCCGAATGGCCCGTGAATATCATGCAGAATGCCGCTGGTCAAACCGATACCATCTTCGCCATATTGCTGCACTACTTCCAGCCCCAACCATTCACCTTGTGGCAGACGGTGCATGTGAATCTGCAAGTCCAGATTCGGGAATCCCCAGCCTGCACTCGGGTCCTGACGTGGCACGATACCATTCGCCGTGTCGACCATACCGAGCAAACGGCTAAAGGCGGTCGTTGTCTGTCCCTCTACCATGTCCAAAGAGTTTTTGAGCCAGACAATCCCTTTGCCTGCCCGATGATCGGCATGCGCACGCGTTTCAATACTCTGGATATAACCGCCTGGCCAGCAGCGCATGCCTTCCCACACGGGTAAAAACTCTGGACTTTCAATCGGAAAATCTTCTAGACCGGCGATGGCGCGAGTATCCGAAGTTAGCATTTTCCAGGCACGCGCAACGATACAGGTTTTTCCATTCGCACACATTTCTGCTTCAACCAGCTCAATGGTTTTACCCGGACGAAGCATGCGGGTGGTAATTGAAAACTCACCAAAAGCAATCAATCCAAAGATATCCAGTCCGACCCGACCAATTCGCATATCCTCTCGTGGCTGAAACTGTTCCAGCTCTACACAGAGGATACCTGTTGCTGGGGCCATATGCTGTTCATGAGGATTCCATGCGCCTTGGGCATGAATATTGGAACGGTAATAAGCCGTAGTACTACCATCTGCATGCTGCTCACGTTGAATTAAACTGTAATATGCCGACATTCTTCTCTCTACTTCCTTGAATAATCTCTTTAACTTTATCGCAAATATAATGCTTTATGATCTTTATTTTTCCAAAAAAAAGCCATAATAATTCATAATTTGACAATAAGTTTTGCAGTGCTTGAATCCGACTTTTGTCAAAAGGCCTTTGAAGTCTTCAGTCGGAATCAATGCAAAATCCTGCTGTAATCTGGCCAGCATGTTTTCACTTTGCCGGAGACTTAATCCCGTCTGCTGCGCCATTTTTTGCATGATCTGTAGTGCAGTTTCATTTTCTGGCTGCATCAGGTCATAAGTCAACATGATCCCGCCTGTTTTAAGACTTTCATAAATATGCTGAAAAAATTCGGTTTTCTGTGGCTCAGGAATAAAATGAGCGACCAGAATCGCCAGTGCTGCATCGAAAGTATCCCGCTCCAGTCCGTGGGTAGTGCTCTGTATAAACCGGACTCTCTGCTCGGCAGCAAAAGGAGCCAGATTTTTTTTTGCCTGTTCCAGCATGGTGACTGAAGGATCAATCGCCGTAAAAGTCCAGTGTGGATGCTGCTCTAACAGATAGGACAACTCATATCCTGTTCCGCAGCCCGCAATCAGAATATGTGCATTTTCTGGTAATTCCGTACTGAGAATAGCCTCAATCTGCTGATGCACCAGTTCATAAGCAGGAATTAATTTACGGATGTGATCATCATAACTGGCGACCACCACTTCACTGTGAAAGTTTTTTGCCATCTGTTTACTCTGATTTAGATAGTCGATATATGAAGTTTTATATTGCAATAAGACTTTATATAGAAATGCATTTTTATCTATTTAAAGAAATTGCTAAACGCATGACCTCAATTTGCACGATGGATTCTTCTTCCATTCTGCAGGTGCTTCGTTACTTTGACTGGGCAACGTAACCAAACCCCTCTGTTTCATTGATATGGCATCCTTGCCATACAATGAAACGGCGGCATCCATGCCGCCAGGTCATCTGATCAAATACTATTTAAACTTAACTTTAATTAATTTAAGCAATCTCTTTTAGATTTAGTTCTTCACGCATAAATTCACGCAGCTTGAACTTCTGCGCCTTACCTGAAGCTGTCATCGGGAATTCATGAAAGAAACGCACATAACGTGGCACTTTGTTATGAGAAATATGCTCGATACAATACTGACGAATCGCCTCTTCAGTACATGAATCATTTTCATGCAGAATGATACAGGCACAGAGTTCTTCCCCATATTTATGGTCTGGGACACCAATGACCTGTACATCTGAGATCGCAGGATGGGTATAGAGAAAATCCTCAATTTCTTTCGGGAACAGGTTCTCGCCACCACGAATCACCACATCCTTAATACGCCCCTTGATTTTAATAAAGCCTGCGTCATCCATTTCAGCAATATCACCGGTATGCATCCAGCGGGCAGCATCAATAACTTCGTGGGTTTTTTCCTGATCTTCCCAATAGCCGAGCATCACGGAATAACCTCGTACACAAAGCTCGCCCAGTTGACCACGCGGAACCACTTTACCCTGTTCATCTACAATTTTAACTTCCAGATGCGGATGGACGCGACCAACCGTACTGACTCGCTGCTCAACACTGTCTTCAGTCGAGCTTTGTGCACTCACAGGTGCAGTTTCAGTCATACCATAACAGATGGTTATTTCAGACATATGCATGCGTTCAATCACACGCTGCATAATCTCTTGTGGACATGGACTGCCTGCCATAATGCCGGTACGCAAGCTGGACAGGTCAAACTCATCAAACCGTTCATGTTCCAATATGGCAATAAACATGGTCGGGACGCCATAAGCTGCCGTACATTTTTCTTGCTGGATGGCTTTTAAGGTTTCCAGCGGATTAAAGACTGCAGACGGATAAATCATGGCTGAACCGTGGGTAATACAAGCCAGATTCCCCATCACCATACCAAAGCAGTGGAATAGCGGCACTGAAATACAGACCCGGTCTTCCGGTGCAAGGTGAATTGCCTCACCCACAAAATAGCCATTATTCAGGATATTGTTATGGGTCAGCATGGTGCCTTTCGGATTACCAGTCGTGCCCGAGGTAAACTGGATATTAATGGTTTCATCGAACTGCAATTCACTGGAGATCTGTTGCAGTTGTTCCAGTTCTTGGGCACTTGGGGGAGGCAGTAAATCCTGAAAACGGTGAATCCCTGTATGCTGCTGGTCATCAATTTTGATTACATGCTTTAAATGTGGCAGGCGCTCTGCATTAAGCAACTTGTCTTCGGTCTCTTTTAACTCTGGTGCAATTTTGGTCAGAATTTCCTGGTAGTCCGTGGTTTTAAACTGTGAAGCAATGACCAAGCCCTTACAGGACACCTTATTCAGCACATATTCCAATTCATTGCTTTTATAGGCCGGATTCAGGTTGACCAGAATAATGCCAGCCTTGAAAGCAGCAAACTGGGTAATGGTCCATTCCACACAGTTCGGCGACCAGATCGCCAGACGATCACCTTTTTGCAGGCCCAGTTTCAGCAACTGACAGGCAAAAGCATTGACCTGTTCCTGTAGCTGCCGATAACTCAGGCGTACATTCTGGTGCAGACTTACCACTGCATCCCGATCCGCATACTGCTCGCAAGCCTGGTCAAATTTTTCACCAATTGTCATCCCCAATAAGGGCTGGCTGCTGGTTCCATAGGCATAGCTTAACCGTACTTGTGTCATTGAATCGATCTCCTTGATTCTTTGTAATTCTGATTTCAACTTTACTAATTGTTTTATGACCACGACGACCTTGTCTGTGTGCCTGTTTTTTGTGTATTTATGCTACTGAACTTCCCTCCTGTCGACGTACTGCGTTTACACAAAAATCGGCAATCTGTTTGACAAAGTGATCCTTATACTTCTGATCAAACATCATATTGCGAGATGGATTTAAAGGCTCGATTACGACAAAAGTCATGGCACCTACCACGCCTAGCGCCGCCGTGTTCAAGTCTTCAAACTCAAACTTTCCGTTTACCTTTCCTTCGGCCAGAATCTCCTTAATACTCTGCTTGATCAGCTGTTTACTACGAAAACGCTCATGCTCCATCTCCGGATCAACCGGTTCGAACATAAGTGAATACGCCAGTTGAGGGCTATTCATGGCGCGTTTCACAAAAGTTGTAACAGATTTTTGCAATTTCAGTTCTGGCGATAAATCTGATTGAACGATGTGGTTTAAAATTCCCACCTCATGCTGAATCGCTGCCGACAAAACCTCAATCAAAATCTGGCTTTTGCTATCAAAGTACCGATATACCAGCCCTGTAGAAACGCCTGCACGCTCTGCAATGGCCTGAATCGACGCCTCTTTAAAGCCCCCCTGAGCAATCAGTTCACGAGCAGACTGTAAAATCGACAAGCGATTTTGTTCCATTCGCTCCTGCATCAGTGATGATCTTTTATAACTCATAATATTATTCTCAACAAGATAAAATGAATTGTAAATCATTTTGTGAATATAGGTTCACTTTTTTGTTTTTTCGTTGTATGTTAAAAAGCAAGCACAACAAAAATGCTTTTTTGGACACAACAAATATAACCTCAGGATGGATGAAGAATGAATTTACAAAGCTTGGATTTCGGTTTAGATGAAACTCTGATAGCGCTTCGTGATTCAGTGGCTGCCTTTTGCGCCAAGGAAATTGCCCCTATTGCCCAACAGGTTGACCGCGATAACGAATTCCCGGCTCAGCTCTGGAAAAAATTTGGTGATATGGGCCTGCTGGGTCTGACAGTTGGTGAAGAATATGGCGGCACCAATTTAGGTTATCTGGCACATATTATTGTCATGCAGGAAATTTCCCGGGCTTCAGCATCCATTGGTTTGTCCTATGGCGCACATTCTAACCTATGTGTGAACCAAATTAAGCGTAATGGTAATGAAGAACAAAAGCAGCGTTATCTGCCAAAACTGATTTCTGGCGAATATGTCGGTGCCTTGGCGATGTCTGAACCGAATGCCGGCTCGGATGTGGTCAGTATGAAACTCAAGGCCGAAGACAAAGGCGATCACTATCTGTTGAACGGTTCCAAAATGTGGATCACCAATGGCGGTGATGCTGATGTATTAGTGGTTTATGCCAAAACCGATTTACAGGCGGGTGCCAAAGGCATGACTGCTTTTCTGGTTGAAAAAAATATGCCAGGTTTCAGCCACGGCAGCCATTTGGATAAACTGGGTATGCGCGGTTCCAACACTTACCCGCTGTTCTTTGACAATGTCGAAGTCCCTAAAGAAAACGTCCTCGGTGGTGTCGGCAATGGCACCAAAGTGCTGATGAGTGGTCTGGACTATGAACGTGCGGTTCTCAGTGCAGGTCCGCTGGGCATTATGGATGCCTGCATGGATACCGTGATTCCATATATTCATGACCGTAAACAGTTTGGTCAGGCGCTGGGTGAATTCCAGTTGATGCAAGGCAAAATGGCTGATATGTACTCGACCTGGCTGGCATGTAAGGCACTGGTTTATGCCGTCGGCGCTGAATGTGACAAGGCCGAGCATAGTCGCAGCCTGCGTAAAGATGCTGCCAGCGCAATTTTATATGCGGCCGAAAAAGCCACATGGATGGCCGGTGAAACCATTCAGACTTTAGGTGGAAACGGTTATATCAACGAGTTTGCAGCAGGCCGTCTATGGCGCGATGCCAAACTGTATGAAATTGGTGCCGGCACTTCAGAAATCCGCCGCATGCTCATTGGCCGTGAGCTTTTTAACGAAACAGCCTAAACCTTAATACTGAGAATAAAACAAGGATGTTCGTCATGAATCAGTTACAGAGCAAAATCAATATTCGTAGTGAAGAGTTTAAAGCCAACCAGACTGCCATGCTGCAACTGGTGGATGACCTGAAGCAGAAAGTTGAAAAAATTGCCTTGGGTGGTGGAGAAACTGCCCGCCAGAAACACCTCGACCGTGGCAAACTGTTACCACGTGAACGGATTAACCAGCTGATTGACCCAGGTAGCGCTTTTCTGGAAATCGGTCAGCTGGCTGCCTATCAAGTCTATCAGGATGACGTGCCTGCGGCAGGTGTGGTCGCTGGTGTGGGTCAGGTCAATGGTGTGACCTGCATGATCGTGGCCAATGATGCTACGGTAAAAGGCGGGACTTATTATCCGCTGACAGTGAAAAAGCATTTACGCGCACAGGAAATTGCCGAACAGAACCATTTGCCATGTATTTATCTGGTCGATTCTGGTGGTGCATATTTGCCTTTACAGGATGAAGTATTTCCAGACCGCGATCACTTCGGCCGTATTTTCTACAATCAGGCGCGTATGTCCAGTCAGGGAATTGCCCAGATTGCAGTGGTGATGGGTAGCTGTACTGCCGGTGGTGCTTATGTGCCTGCCATGTCGGATGAAACTATTATTGTGCGCAACCAGGGTACGATTTTCCTGGGTGGCCCGCCGCTGGTCAAAGCTGCAACTGGTGAAGTGGTGTCGAGTGAAGACCTCGGTGGCGGTGATGTACATACCCGTTTGTCTGGTGTTGCTGATCATCTGGCAGAAAGTGATGAGCATGCCCTTGCCATTGCACGCAACATTGTGGCAAATCTGAACAAAAAGCCCAACAAGACCGCAGAGGAAGTTGAGGCACCACGCTTTGACAGTTCAGAACTGTACGGCATTATTCCTTGTGATGCCCGCAAGCCTTTTGATGTGCGTGAAGTGATTGCACGTATTGTTGACGGCTCACGCTTTGACGAATTCAAGGCGCGTTTCGGCACGACTCTGGTGACCGGTTTTGCCAAGCTTTATGGGATGCCAGTCGGGATTATTGCCAATAACGGCATTCTGTTTTCCGAGTCTGCACAAAAAGGCGCACATTTTATTGAATTGTGTACCCAGCGCAATATTCCGCTGATTTTCATTCAGAACATTACCGGTTTTATGGTGGGTCGCCAGTATGAAAATGAAGGCATTGCCAAGAACGGTGCCAAACTGGTGATGGCGGTGGCCAATGCCAATGTGCCAAAACTGACCTTGGTGATTGGCGGTTCTTTTGGTGCCGGCAACTATGGCATGTGTGGCCGTGCTTATTCGCCGCGCTTTATGTGGACCTGGCCTAATTCTCGAATCTCGGTCATGGGCGGTGAGCAGGCTTCAAGTGTACTTTCGACCCTCAAACGTGATCAGATTGAGCAAAAAGGCGGTAGCTGGTCAGCTGAAGAAGAAGATCAGTTTAAACAGCCTATTCGTGATCAATACGAACGTCAGGGTCATCCTTATTATGCTTCAGCCCGTTTATGGGATGACGGTGTGATTGATCCGGCACAATCGCGTGAAGTGCTGGCCTTAAGTCTGGCTGCAGCGATGAATGCGCCAATTCAGCCAACCAAGTTCGGCGTGTTCCGTATGTAAGAGGTGACGACAATGGATTATCAGTTTTTACAGCTCGAACAGCAGAATCAGGTGGCAACGGTTTGGATCAACCGTGCTGAACTGCACAATGCCTTTAATACTCAGGTCATTGAAGAATTATATGCCTGCTTTCAGTCTTTAAATGCACGTGATGATGTGCGCGTGGTGATTCTGGCCGGACGAGGCAAAAGCTTCTCGGCTGGCGCCGACCTGAACTGGATGAAACAGGCCGGTCAGGCCTCACAAGCCGACAATGAAGCCGATGCCTTAAAACTGGCGAAAATGCTGCAAAGTCTGGCGACCTTAAAACAGCCGACCATTGCCCGGGTACATGGGATTGCCTTTGGTGGCGGTATGGGTCTAGCCTCGGCCTGTGATATTTGTGTGGCTAGCACCGATGCCAAATTTGCCACCTCAGAAGTACGTTTAGGTCTGGCCCCATCCACCATTAGCCCGTATGTTATTCGGGCGATTGGTGCCCGTCAGGCGTCACGTTATTTCCTGACTGCCGAGCGTATTTCAGCGGAACAGGCCAAAAACATTGGACTGGCACATGAAGTGACTGCCCCAGAGCAGCTCGATAGCAAAATTGATGAAATTGCGGAAGCCTTATTGCTCGGTGGGCCAGCGGCACAACATGCCTCTAAACAGCTGATTCAACTGGTCGACCAGCAAGTTTTGAGCGAAGATTTACTGCTTAAAACAGCACAGCATATTGCCCATGTTCGCCAGGGAGATGAGGCGAAAAATGGCCTGAATGCATTTTTGAACAAACAAAGCCCGGCCTGGATCAAGACCACGGCATAACAACAAGAAGGATCCTACAATGTTTGAAAAGATTTTAATTGCCAACCGTGGCGAAATTGCCTGCCGTATCATTCGTACAGCAAAAAAATTAGGGATTGCCACCGTTGCCGTCTACTCCGATGCCGATGCGCAGGCACAGCATGTGAAACTGGCAGATGAAGCGATCCATATTGGTGAATCACCGGCAGCACAAAGTTATTTGCAGATTGAGCGTATTATCGAGGCTGCAAAAATCACGGGTGCCCAAGCCATTCACCCGGGCTATGGTTTCCTGTCTGAAAATGACCAGTTTGCCCTGGCCTGTCAGGATCACAATATTGTTTTTATTGGTCCGCCAGTCGAGGCTATTTTGGCGATGGGCCTCAAAGCCACCTCTAAAGCATTGATGGAAAAAGCCGGTGTGCCTTTGACACCCGGTTATCATGGTACCAATCAAGATGCCGATTTTCTGAAGCAGCAGGCAGACAGTATTGGCTATCCGGTGCTGATTAAAGCCAGTGCCGGCGGTGGCGGTAAAGGCATGCGTCTGGTCGAGCGCAGTGAAGACTTTTTAGGTTCGCTGGCTTCCTGTAAAAGTGAAGCACGTTCCAGCTTTGGCAATGACGATGTGCTGATTGAGCGTTATGTGGTACAGCCACGTCATATTGAAGTGCAGGTATTTGGTGATACCCACGGCAATTATGTACATCTGTTCGAGCGTGATTGCTCGGTACAGCGCCGTCACCAGAAAGTGCTGGAAGAAGCGCCTGCACCGAAAATGCCGGAAGACAAACTTGAGGCGATGCGTCAGGCGGCGATTGATGCTGCGCGTGCAGTCAACTATGTCGGTGCCGGTACAGTCGAGTTTATCGTGGAGCAAGACGGTACAGCTTACTTCATGGAAATGAACACCCGTCTACAGGTCGAGCATCCGGTCACAGAAATGATTACTGGTCAGGATCTGGTAGAATGGCAATTACGTGTGGCTTTCGGTGAGCCTTTACCAAAGCAGCAAGATGAATTGCAGATTCATGGTCATGCCCTTGAAGCGCGTGTCTATGCCGAAGAACCGGAAAAAGGCTTTATCCCGGCAATCGGCCAGATCAGCTATTTACATTATCCGGAGCAAAGTGACTGTGTACGTGTCGATAGCGGTATTGTCGAAGGCGATGAAATCAGCACCTATTATGATCCGATGATTGCCAAACTGATTGTCTGGGGCAAAAACCGTGAAGCAGCCCTCACCCAGATGCATCATGCACTGGGCCAATTCCATGTCGATGGTCTTGGTAATAATATCGCCTTTTTAGATCGCCTGGTGCTGTGTGACTCATTCAAAAATGCACATTTAGATACTAGTCTGATTCAGCGTGAAGAAGCATTCCTGCTCCCCCCTTCTGCAGAGATTGATGCCGAACTCGTGATCAGTGCTGCACTGATTGAACTCCTGTCACGTCAGGCGCAAAATCCGCTTCCAAACAATCCGGTCTGGCAGCACAGCTCATTCTGGCGCCTCAATCAGCAAAATACTCATTGCATCAAATTACAATGCAATGATCAATTGTGTGAGGTTCGCTTTACTACACAGGATGAAGGCTTTTTGGCCACTTATGCGGATCAATGTGTAGAGCTTAGAGGAAAACTGCTGGATAGGCATTTACTTCAGCTGAATCTTGGTGTGAGACAGCAAAAACTGGCTTTTAGCCGGACTGAACATGGCATTACCCTATTCCAGAATGGGCAAAGCCATAAGTTCAGTTATTTAAACACTGATTTTAATGGTCAAGATGAGCAAGGCACCGAAAACAACCTGACTGCGCCAATGCCGGGCGTCATTACCCAAGTTCTGGTTTCTGCCAATGATAAGGTAAAAAAAGACGATGTGCTGATGACGCTGGAAGCCATGAAAATCGAATATTCGATTCGTGCACCCCATGATGGCATTGTCGCAAGTTCATATTTCCAAAAAGGAGATCAGGTCAAGGCGGGTGATGAACTGGTAGAGTTCCAGCCACTGGCGGAGGAAGTCGCATGACAGATTTTGTCAAAATCGTAGAGGTCGGGCCACGCGATGGCCTGCAAAATGAAAAAACACCTTTGACATTGGATGACCGGAAAAACCTGATTCTGGATCTGATGAAAACCGGTTTACAGGCCATTGAAGTGGGTTCCTGTGTTTCAGCGAAATGGGTACCACAAATGGCAGACAGTGATGTGCTGTTTGCCAGCCTGCCTAAAGATCCGAATATTCAGTTCAGTTTGTTAACCCCAAATCTGAAAGGTTTTGAATCTGCCTTGGCTGTGGGTTGTAAAGAGGTTGCGGTATTTACCGCAGCTTCTGAAAGCTTTACCCGCAAGAACATCAACTGCTCGATTGATGAAAGCTTTGAAAAATTCAGCGACGTAATGAGTGCTGCCAAAGCCAATGATATTAAGGTACGTGGCTATGTGTCCTGCATGGTGGACTGCCCTTATGAAGGTGCGATTGATCCGAAGCAGGTGGTCAAAGTCACTCAGCGCTTACTCGATATGGGCTGCTATGAAGTGTCTTTGGGTGAAACCATTGGGACGGCCACGCCTGATCGGGTGAAAAAAGTCTGGGAGACTTGTCTGGCTGAACTTGATGCTAAAGTTTTGGCAGGACATTTTCATAATACTTATGGCATGGCGATTGCCAATATTTACCAGTCATTATTGCAAGGTATTCGGGTATTTGATTCCTCCATTGCTGGCCTCGGAGGATGTCCGTATGCCAAAGGGGCCTCAGGGAATGTCTCGACCGAAGATCTGTATTACCTACTCTCGAATATGGGCTTTGAAACCGGAATTCAACTGGATGCCCTGATGCAGGCCAGCCGTAATATTAGTGCAGTCTTGCAGCGCAATAATCCCTCCAATTATGCCAATGCCTATTGGCAAAAAACCTGTGCTTAAAGCAGCCTAATTTGGACCTAAAAAGTCCTCAAAGATATAAGTCCGCAGATCTTCTCAAACGAACTGCAAGAAAAAAATAAATCGAGGTAATAAATGGCAAATAAAGTATATGACAGTGCAGAAGCTGCTTTAGACGGCGTGGTTCAGGATGGACAGACCCTGGCCGTAGGTGGTTTTGGTTTGTGCGGTATTCCGGAAGCACTGATCGCGGCCTTAAAAGAAACTGGGGCAAAAAACCTGACCTGTATTTCCAATAATGCTGGCGTGGATGGCTTTGGTCTGGGACTTCTACTGGAAACCAAACAGATTAAAAAAATGATCTCCTCTTATGTCGGTGAAAATAAGGAATTTGAACGTCAATACTTAAGCGGCGAACTGGAAGTGGAATTAACTCCGCAAGGCACCTTGGCCGAAAAATTACGCGCAGGTGGTGCAGGCATTCCAGCCTTTTATACCGCGACGGGTGTCGGCACAGTGATCGCTGAAGGTAAGGATGTCCGTGAGTTTCATGGCAAGTCTTATATTCTGGAAGAATCTCTAACTGCCGATGTTGCGCTAGTCAAAGCCTATAAAGCCGATAAAGCGGGTAATTTAATTTTCCGTAAAACCGCCCAGAACTTTAATCCGGTCTGTGCCATGGCTGGCAAAGTGACTATTGCTGAAGTGGAAGAAATTGTCGAAATTGGCGTACTGGATCCGGACGAAATTCATCTACCGGGAATTTATGTGAACCGGATAGTCCTGAACGCTCAACCGGAAAAACGTATTGAACAGATGACTTTAAAGGCGGAGGCTTGATCATGGCTTGGACACGTAATCAAATGGCGCAGCGCGCCGCTCAAGAGCTTGAAGATGGTTTCTATGTCAATCTCGGGATTGGCCTGCCCACGTTAGTTGCCAACTATATTCCGGAAAATATCAATGTCTGGCTGCAGTCGGAAAATGGCCTGCTGGGGATTGGTGAATTTCCAACGGCAGAGACTGTCGATGCCGACCTGATCAATGCCGGTAAACAAACCGTGACTGCACGTAAAGGGGCTTCATTTTTCTCCAGCGCTGACTCCTTTGCCATGATCCGTGGCGGTCATGTCAATATCGCCATTCTGGGAGCCATGGAAGTTTCAGCCCAAGGCGATCTAGCGAACTGGATGATTCCCGGTAAAAAAGTGAAAGGTATGGGTGGCGCCATGGATCTGGTCGCGGGTGTACAAAAAGTCGTGGTCCTGATGGAACACTGTGCCAAAGATGGCACACCAAAGATCGTCTCAGAATGCAGCCTGCCACTGACTGGCCAAGCAGTCGTCCACAGGATCATTACCGATCTGGGGGTACTGGATGTTACTCCTGATGGAATTCGTCTGGTTGAACTGGCACCGGAGGTAAGTTTTGAGGAAATCCAGCAAGTTACTGGCGTACCGCTACTGCGTAACGTTGCCTGATCTATCCAGCCCTTAAGAATACATTTTCTTAAGGGCTTTTTTTATATTCAACTGCTGCATTTCAAAATAATAATCGCAGAATAAATGGATTTTAATCATGTCGACACAACAAAATATCTTGCAGCGCTTCGCCTTGCGCGTCAGCGACTGGTCAGAAAAATGGTTTCCTGATTCTTATATTTTTGCCCTGCTTGGCGTGATCATTGTAGCGATTGCCGCAATCGGAATTGGTGCACCGGCACAGGATGTGGCGATTTCCTTTGGCGACGGCTTCTGGAGCCTGATTCCCTTTACCTTGCAAATGTGCATGCTGATCGTGGTCGGTTATGTAGTTTCAGTGTCCAAGCCGGTACAAATACTAATTCAGAAAATGGCACGCCTGCCGCATTCCGGACGTGGCGCGATTGTCTTGGTCGCCACCGTCAGCCTGCTCATCTCCCTGATTAACTGGGCCATGAGCACCGTACTGACTGCACTACTTGTCATTGCACTGGCACAGCGCAAAGAACTTAATATGGATTACCGCGCTGCAGCCGCAGCCGCGATTATCGGGATGGGAGCCACCTGGGCACTGGGCATCAGTTCCTCAGCAGCCCAGTTACAGGCCAATAAATCCAGTCTGCCTGAGCCAATTTATAACCTGACTGGGGTCATTCCGTTTACCGAGACTATTTTCTTGCCGCAATCCATGATCATGACGGCGGTACTGATTGTGGCTTCAATTGCGATTGCTTACTGGTCAGCACCTAAAGGGTCTGACATTAAAACTATAGAGCACTTCCCGATTCAGATTGAAGAAGAAAAACCGCAAGTATCTGCTGAAAAAAGACCGGGGGACTGGCTGGAAAATTCACCGATTTTGAGTATTCTGATTGTGATTCTGGGTGCAGTCTGGATGTTTAACGAATTTTCCAAAAGCAATCCGATTCTGGCCATTTCCAGCTTAAATACCTATAACTTTATTTTCCTGATTTTGGGCGTGGCCTTGCACGGTACGCCACGAAATTTTTTAAATGCAGTTTCCAAGGCTGTTCCGGCTATTTCAGGGGTACTGATCCAGTTTCCACTGTATGGCAGTATTGCCTTTATGATGACCAATGCGCTGAACCCGGCCGATCTGTCGCTGTCACATTATATTGCTGAATTTTTCGTTTCAATTGCCTCGCAGGAAACCTTTGCCATCGTGATGGGACTCTATTCAGCGATTCTGGGCTTCTTTATTCCATCTGGCGGCGGCAAATGGATTATTGAAGCACCATATGTGATGCAGGCCGCACATGACCTGAAAGTGCATCTGGGCTGGTCAGTACAGATTTATAATGCGGCAGAAGCCCTGCCCAATCTGATTAACCCTTTCTTTATGCTGCCGATGCTGGGCATCTTAAAGTTAAAAGCCAAAGACGTGATTGGATTTACGGTTACCCAGCTAATTTTCCACCTACCTTTGGTACTGTTCCTGCTCTGGTTCTTGGGCCGAACTTTAACTTATAGTCCGCCGGTATTTTCTTAATTCACACCTTGGATTCTCAGAACTGCAATAGAGATTCAAGTGTTGGAAGGAAGTAAGATGAGCGAACATTCTGCTTCCGACCAACCAAAGTCAAAATTGCATCATGACCTATACTCCTCTTGCTCAAGAAGAAAGACACCACATATATACCGTGTTAGGTGAAGGTTTTTTTAAACAGCATATCGCTCTTCAAGATTGCAACGATTGCTAGGGAAATTACAGGCAATCGAGCAAGAAATGATTGTTCTGCCAAGCAGGCCCATAAATTAGCGCAAAGATGTTATGTTTCAAATCCTAAAAAATCCA
This sequence comes from Acinetobacter sp. S4397-1, assembly GCF_024129285.1. NCBI lineage: Bacteria > Pseudomonadati > Pseudomonadota > Gammaproteobacteria > Moraxellales > Moraxellaceae > Acinetobacter > Acinetobacter sp. S4397-1. The sequence continues at coordinate 87,723 of NZ_JAMXXZ010000002.1, read as the reverse complement.
TGCTGAAATGTGGGCATATATTATCTCTGGTCTTGAGCTTCGTCCAACAAGATGAAAATAAGGGTAAAGCCTGCATAACAGACGTATTGAAATTAAACAGCGAAGTCGCTTTGATGATCTAAAAATAGATACAGTGCTTGGTAAGGACCATCAACCATTATTGATCTCGAGTGTTGATCGCAAGACCGGTTATGTATGGCTAAAAATGTAGCTCACCTAAGACAGAGGACATCTGCCAGACCAGCATCAGTCTGCTTAAGCCGACTTTAATCAGGCAATAGATTAAAAAGACAGTGATTAAATACCTAGATAGATGAATATCTCTCAGAAATCACTCAAGGTTTGAATCATCACCCAAGAAAAAGACTCGGCTTTAAAAGTCCGAGTCAGGTAGTATGGCAATAACATAGGATGGCATTTCAAATGCAACTCTAATGGCTAAAAAAGGACGAAAATTCGTCCTTTTTCGTTTAGGCCGCGCTCTTAGTTGGCTGTCTTCTCAACCACACCTTCAGCATCTACTCCACGTACAACCCCTGTTTCGGTATTCACAACCTCAAAGGTCACGCGACGGTTCTGAAATTGCCCGGCACGCGTTGCATTCGTTTCAACAGGTTGTGCCTGTCCCATCCCCATTGCGCGCAGTTGAGCAGGATCTACTCCCTTCTGAACCAGATAAGTCACAATCGCTTGAGCGCGTCGTAAAGAAAGCGTTTCATTTGCTGCGGTACTTCCTTCAGCATCGGTATGGCCCTTCACGATCAGCTGCACATGAGGCGCTCGTTGCAATAATGCAGCAGCTTGATCCAGCACCAGTTTATTGACCTCTGGAACTTCAGTCGATGCGGTATCAAAATTGATGATCTGTAAATTCAGTGCAGTCGCCACATCCAGTGCTTTAACATTATCGGTCTTGATACTGGCCAAGGCTTGTTCTGCTTCGTTGTTGGCAGTATTAATCACATCGCTTCTATTGAGTGGCTGTTGGGTAACCACAGTGACATTTTTGGCCAGACTACGAATTTGTGCTGCCAGCCGCTCGGCTTCTGCATTAGTTGCTGCACGAACCGAAACCTGCTTGCCAATCCAGTCGAGTGATACATTTGGCATTCCCTGGATTGTTCTCAACACAGTCGGAATGGTATCCTGATCAATAAATTCCGAATGATAGACGTCACTGCTAAGTGCACCACAACCAATATTATAATTAAAGATCTGCTTGATCTCGTCTTGCAGAATTTGCATGTATTGCGGATTGTTGAGTTGCAACTGACAGCTGACCAGCTCACCATTGCTGCCTGTACTCAGCTGTAATGCCGCAGGCTGGGCAACAGCAGCCTCACTGGCAGGAATCTGGCCATCCAGACCTACTTCAGGATCATCTTCACGCATGCAGCCGCGAAAGAAAAATAAAATAATAGCGGCAATAATCACGAAAATAATAAAAGGCCATAGCAAGGCGGCTTTTTTCTTTTCCTCCCGAACCTCTGCCACATGTTCCGCCTCCAGTATAGGTGCCTGATTCAGGCTCTGTGCGGCTAGCGTAGAAACCCCTAAGGAAGCCAGAAATGGCTTGGCCCATGCCGGTAAAGCCCTTTCAATTGAATCTGCATACATTTCCAGTAAATAACTGACCGCTTCAGCTCTGGGTGCTCCGGCTTCAGTCTGTAAAAAGCTAATAGTTGGAACAATTGATTTATTCAAGGTTTTTTCTATTTCAGCTTGCGGAGCATCCACAGCCAGCTGGTCAAAAAACTGTTGTTTTAGGGCCGGGTTGGTATTGAATAATTCATCGACTTTTGGATTTAACTGCTGGCTTAAGCTATCAATCCAGGCGGGGCGGGCTCGTAAAATACTTAAAAGTATCGGATAGAACTGAACCAATGCCTGATCTTTTGCATATAAATGTTCGGTTTCACCCTGCAAAACAATCGCACTGACTTCACTTTTGAGCTTTTCAATGAGATCTATATTCATCCTGTCGATCCTTTTATATTTTTATGTCTTTTTTAATGTGTAATATTCTCAACCAGTGTATCCAGCGATCCCCTTATAAATGTAAATAATTGTATTAATATCATAAAGCTTCACGATTTATCGTGAGCTATTTTTATCAGTAATTTTTATCCAGTCATTTAAAAAGCCAGCCGAAGCTGACTTTTTAAATCTCCATCCAAGCTCTAACTCGGCAATATTTATACAGCAATAAAACTCTGCACCACTTTTCCTTTTACCTGTTGCTGGATCAGGGGCGTATTTTTACCTTGAGATACGATGGTGTCTTTGCTGAGCGTCCATTCCTGTTCAGGATCTACCAACACCCAGCCGGCTTCCTTTTTCCAGCGCTCAAGCATATGGGCAACTTTGGCGGGTGCAATAGTGACTTTTTCAACCCATTCTAGCGGTGTAAACAGGCCTTCATTCACCAATTGAATCCCAAACGGAATATAGGTATCAAAGGCAGTAAAACCTGGCTGTGTTTCTGCAAATGGCGCCATCTTTGCAGAGCTGCTCAGCGGTTCATGATGGGTACAAATCGCATCAATCACTCCTGATTTTACGCCCTGACGCAATAGTTCCTTATCCTGCTCAGAACGAAGCGGTGGACGCACATGAGCAATCGAGTTAAAGCCATCAATCAGCTGATCTGTCAGATGTAACTGATGCATCGCCACATCACAGGTCACCGGCAAGCCTTTTTCTTTGGCAGCACGAATCAATTCTACCGATGCACCGCAAGACAGTAAACCAAAGTGAGCATGTACCTTTGTAGCTTCAATCATCAGCAGATACTTGGCAATGGCGACTGTTTCTGCCAGCACCGGAATCATAGGCAAGCCCTGGCGTGAAGCAATAAAGCCTTCATGCACACAGCCATCTTTGGCAATTTGCGGCTCTTCTGCATAGAACACCACTGTCAGGTCTAAACCTGCGGCATATTCCAGAGTGCGCAGAACAACATCATCATTGGCAAAGGCTGCATTTGCATTGGAAACGGCTGTACAGCCACCCTTTTTCAAACCTGCCATATTGGCTGGCTGATTACCTTGCAGCCCTTGGGTTTGTGCCCCAATCACCTGCAGATAGATGCCGCCATCCAGCATGGCCTTTTCAACCAGACCATGAATCAGTGCGCCATTGTCTTGTACGATGGGTTTTGAATCTGGTGGGGTGAATACGTGTAAAATCCCGTTTGCACGAGCGGCCTTGCCTTCAGATTTCAGCGTTCCATGTTGCTGCTGGCCTGGCTCACGTAAACGTGCACATAAGTCCACCATGGTTGGCATCAGCCATTTACCTTGTCCATCCAGGGTTTCTGAAACATTTTCGCTTGCTGCAATGCGTTTGCCATTTTGCAGATAAACGGTTTCTACGGTATCAGTGTTTTGAATCGGATCAAGAACACGAACATTTTCAATTTTTACTATAGTCATGACTTATTCCTTATACCGCAAGCGCTTCAATCAAACCCTGCTCCTGCAACTGGCCTTGCATCGCCAGCGCTAATACCGCCATACGCACGGCAATCCCGTTGGTGACCTGATTTAAAATCACGGATTGCGGACCGTCTGCAATACTGGAATCAATTTCCACACCACGGTTCATCGGCCCTGGATGCATGACGATACAGTCCGGCTTGGCCAGGGCTAAACGCTCTTTGTTCAGACCGTACATTTTGTAGAATTCAGCCTGAGAAGACAGAGCCGGTGAATCAATCCGCTCATTCTGAATGCGCAAGGTAATAATCACGTCACAGTCTTTGATGCCCGCTTCCATCTTATTGAATAGACGAACACCTTCACCATAATCATCGAAACCATAAGGCAGCAAGGTATTCGGTGCAATTACGCGAATATCTTTACAACCCAGCGTTTGTAATGCAGCCACATCTGAACGGGCTACCCGTGAGTGTTTAATATCGCCAATAATCGCAATCGACATATCTTCAAATTTTTTGTTGGTCTCGCGGCGAATAGTCAGCATATCCAGCATAGCCTGCGTCGGATGGGCATGACGACCATCTCCAGCATTAATAATCGCGACATTTGGACACACATCTTTGGCAATAAAATGTGCTGCACCTGAAGAAGAATGACGCACCACGAAAATATCCGTTGCCATCGCTTCAAGGTTCCACAAAGTATCACGCAAGGTTTCACCCTTAGATGTACTGGAACGCGCAATGTCGATATTGAGCACGTTAGCCGACAGACGCTTGGCTGCCGCCTCAAAGGTCGTACGCGTACGCGTAGAATTCTCAAAGAAAAGGTTCATCACCGTCTTGCCTTCAAGCAAATTGTTGGTGATTAGCTGATTTTGGTCATTAAAAAAGGACAACGCAGTGTCCAATATTTTTGTAAGAGTTTCTTTGGAAAGACCTTCGATGGTCAGGAAATGTTTGAGATTTCCTGCTTTATTGAGTTGAATCTGGCTCGGTGTATGCAATGCCGCCAAGTGCATGAGAGATTCCTTATACGTTAAGTCAACGTATTATACAGAAACTGGCGAATCTTTATAGTTAGATGCCGGTTTAGTTGTACAAAAACCATCTTGATAATAAGAGTAGAAATTGAAATTCCTCTATATTTTTTCAATAAGATCATCTCGATCAGATTTTTATATGAATGTCTTTGTATACAAAAATAAATGTTTTAGCCTCGGGCATCCGCCCTCATTTCTTTTCAGTACCATGCCCTCATATCATAAGAAAAAAAGCTGAACACGAGAGCTATTATCCTGATTTAATTTTTCAGTTTTCAGTTTTCAGTTCTTCTGGGCCGATTGTTTCAATCATTAACTCGATACTGGCGATCCATCCAGAATAGCTTGTAAACTCTAAAGTAGATGCAGTCATTCCGACTCTGCTGTCTATGCTGTGCAAGCCAATTAATCCTGTAGCTAGCGGCGATTTCAGGCCAGATCCATGATTCCCCTCACCCGACACCCATCTTAAACAGCTATAAACCAGAAATTGAAAAGATTTTATTTTTACATTATTCAATAGCTGTTATCTCTTCTTCCGATTGATTAAAACAAGCTCAATAACAACTGCCCGCACCTGCTTTACTTGACCGCTTGATCAGGTTAAAACAGGCTAACATGTATCGCCATGCATCAGTTAAGCCATGAAGAGCGGCTTTTTTCTAACAACAGTCACCCGGCTTTTTCAGAATTTAAAAAGCTTTAAGACAGAAAATACGTTAAACTTGCTAGAGTTTTTTATTGTTTATTTTGGTCTCTCTATTTTATGAATACCTCTTCACGTTTAAGCACCTATTGGGTTACCTGTGCCGATGGACTCGAAACCCTCTTAGAAGAAGAATTACAAGGCTTAGGTGTTCAGAATATTGAACGTTTTCCAGGACGTCTTACTTTTAAAGGCAATCTGGAAAATGCGTATCGTATTTGCATGTGGTCACGTCTGGCTTCACGTGTCCTGATGCCAATCCACACCCATGAAATTGAATTTTCACATGATGCCCGTGATGTTGCTGAAGAGCTGTATGAGGGCGCCATCAGTTTTGACTGGTCACTGATTTTTGCCCCACAAAGTACCTTTGCTATCCGTCTGCATGTAGAGCGTGACATCAAGGTCAATACCCAGTTCGCTACTTTGCGTGCCAAAGATGGTGTGGTCGATTCCTTTATGGAAGCGGTCGGCAAGCGCCCAAGTATTGATACCAAAGCCCCGGAAATCACCATGTATATTCTGGCGGGCAAGAAAGAACATACTTATTGCCTGGATCTGTCTGGCGACTCTTTACATAAACGCGGTTACCGCCGTTTCATGACGGATGCCCCGATCAAGGAAAACCTGGCGGCTGCGATTCTGCAAAAAGGTGGCTTAAAAGCGCTCAACCCAGACCTTATCGTCGATCCGATGTGTGGTTCAGGTACTTTTATTATTGAATCCTTGATGATTCTCACCGACCGTGCGCCTGGTCTGGTCCGCCGTTTCGGCTTCAATGGCTGGAGTGGTCATGACCATGAACTGTGGATGGCCATTAAGGCCGAAGCTGCCGAGCGCCATCAAACTGCACTAGAAAATCCGCTACCAAAATTTTATGCCTTTGATGCGGACTGGGAAGCCATTAAAGCCACTCGCCAGAATATTATTGCTGCGGGCTTTGAAGGCTTACTGGATCGGATTCTCATTGAAGAGCGCACCCTGTCAGACTGGCCAGATTTCCAGGCAGAAGGCAAGAAAGTCTTCTTCGTAACCAATCCTCCTTATGGTGAGCGTCTGGGTGATAAGGCCTCGAACCGTGCCTTGTATCTGGGTTTATCCAACCTGTTACAGAAAAACTTCCCGAATCAGAAAGCCGCAGTCATTGCAGCACAAGTCGAACAGGCCGACGTACTGGCCTTTAATGAGCCGCAAATCCTGCGTTTGATGAATGGTAAATTACCCATTTATATCCGTTTCGGTACAGTCAAACCAGCCACAGTAGCGCGTCCATTTTTAGAAGGCTGGCAGCCACAACAGTTTGAGCCGATCGAAGGTGCTATGGAGTTTGCCAACCGTCTGACCAAAAACATGCAAACCCTGAAAAAATGGGCGGTTAAAGAAAATGTCCACTGTTTGCGCCTATACGATGCCGACCTGCCAGATTTTAATGTGGCGGTAGACCTGTATGGCGAGCGCTTACACGTTCAGGAATATGCACCACCGAAAAAAATTGATCCTGAAAAAGCGAAAAAACGTTTCAATCTGGCTTTACAGGCGATTCGTGCTGTCACCGGTCTGAACCGTGATGCAATCTTTATCAAGACCCGTGCCCGTCAGGAAGGTAAAAACCAGTACACCAAGCAAAGTACGGCATCGAAACGCTTTATCGTACAGGAAGGTCAGGCCAAAATTCTGGTTAACCTGACGGATTATCTGGATACTGGCCTGTTCCTGGATCACCGCCAAATACGTTTACGTATTGCCAAAGAAGCCAAAGGCAAGCATTTCCTGAACCTGTACAGCTATACCTCTACGGCGAGCTTACATGCGGCTTTGGGCGGTGCAGCCAGTACCACCAGTGTGGATTTATCTAATACTTACCTGAACTGGTCAAAGGAAAATTTCGTACTGAATGGCCTCACCGTAGATCATGCTGACCAGCAGCATCAGTTCTTTGCTTCTGACTGTTTTGAATGGTTAAAAGAAGGTCATGAGCAATATGAACTGATCTTTATCGATCCGCCAACTTTCTCCAACTCAAAGAAATTCTACGGTACTTTCGATGTGCAGCGTGACCATACTTCATTGATCAAGCGTGCCATGAACCGTTTGACCACTGATGGAACCCTGTATTTCTCCAATAACTATCGCGGCTTTGAAATGGATGAGATGATTGAAGGTCTGTTTGATGTGGAAGAAATTACCCATGAAACTATTGGTCCTGATTTCAAGCGTAACCAGAAAATTCACCGTGCCTGGAAAATTACTCATCCACAAATGTAATTTCAGAGTGAATGAACTGTTTTTTGCATAAGAGGCATGCTGAAGTTAAAAACGACATTAGTGTGCCCGCCGGGGTATGAATGTTACGGTTTCACATCATGACAGGCATATTGTACTGATTGTTCTAAATCAGCTTCTTGCACTTCCTGCGGTATAATTTATCAAGCACTCGATATTTTCGTACAACATAAAAAACCCCAGCCTAGGCTGGGGTTTTTTATGTTAAGGGAAATGAACTTAGCTCAATTTCATTTTCTCAAAGATCAACTCATTGCCTTCAGCCCGAACGACAATGGTATCACCCGGGTTAAATTCCCCCGCAAGAATACTTTGTGCCAGACTATTTTCAATACGTTGCTGAATGGCACGTTTCAATGGACGCGCACCATACAATGGATCGAAGCCAGCCTCGATCAGCTGATCGAAAGCACTGTCATCGACCGACAAACGCATATCGCGTTCTGCCAGACGCTGACGCAAGCGGTTCAACTGGATATCGGCAATACCGCGAATCTGGTCTTTTTCCAGTGAGTGGAAGACCACCAGCTCATCAATACGGTTAATAAATTCCGGACGGAAATGCTCCGATACTGCATTCATGACTACGTTACGAACTTCATCACGGGTTGCTCCTTCACCCAGCTCACGAACATCCTGTGAACCCAGGTTTGAAGTCATCACAATCACGGTATTTTTAAAATCTACTACACGGCCTTGAGAGTCAGTCAAACGGCCATCATCCAGCACCTGTAGCAGAATGTTAAATACATCCGGATGTGCTTTTTCGACCTCATCGAACAGCACCACGCTATATGGTTTACGGCGTACGGCTTCAGTCAATACTCCACCTTCTTCATAGCCCACATAGCCCGGAGGCGCACCGACCAAACGGCTGACCGAGTGTTTTTCCATAAATTCGGACATATCAATCCGGATCATGGCATCGTCACTGTCAAACAGGAAGTTGGCCAGCGCTTTGGTCAGCTCAGTTTTACCGACACCCGTTGGTCCGAGGAACAGGAATGAACCACTCGGACGGTTCGGATCAGACAGGCCAGCACGTGAACGGCGGACTGCATTAGACACAGCAATCACAGCTTCGTCCTGTCCGACCACACGGTTGTGCAGGAATTCTTCCATATGCAGCAACTTGTCGCGTTCACCTTGCAGCATTTTTGCCACCGGAATACCGGTCGCTGCACTGACCACTTCGGCAATTTCATTATCAGTCACTTTGTCACGCAGCAGTTTCGGTGCTTCACTCTCTTCAGCAGCTTCGATACGCTCTAGCTGTTTTTGCAACTCTGGAATAACACCATATTGATAACGTGCTGCTTCTGCCAGATCACCCTCACGCTGAGCCTTATCAAGGGCAATACGCGCCTGATCCAGTTTAACCTGAATGTCTTTATTCCCGGCCACCAGCGCCTTGTCTGCACGCCAGACCTCTTCAAGTTCGCTATATTCTTTCTCGACCGTTTCAATCTGTTGGGTCAGATGCTGAATCTCGGCTTTCGCGCCGCTATCCTCATCTTTTTTCACAGCCTCAAGCTGCATTTTCAGCTGAATCAAACGGCGTTCAAGCTTATCGAGCGCTTCAGGTTTAGAGTCCAGCTCCATTTTAATCCGTGATGCCGCTTCATCAATCAGATCAATGGCTTTATCCGGTAACTGACGATCTGTGATATAACGATGTGACATTTTCGCCGCAGCAATAATCGCCGAGTCTAAAATCTGTACTCCGTGGTGTGTGGCATAACGGTCTTTCAGACCACGCAGAATTGCAATGGTATCTTCTACACTAGGTTCATCGACCAGCACTTTCTGGAAACGGCGCTCCAGGGCAGCGTCTTTTTCAATGTACTGACGGTACTCATCCAGAGTAGTTGCCCCCACGCAGCGCAGCTCACCACGTGCCAGCGCAGGTTTCAGCATATTCCCGGCATCCATTGCACCATCACCCTTACCAGCACCTACCAGGGTGTGCAGCTCATCAATAAACAGGATGATTTCGCCTTCATGTTTGGCAAGATCTTTCAGAACCGCTTTTAGACGCTCCTCAAATTCACCTCGATATTTGGCACCTGCCAGCAAAGACCCCAAGTCTAAAGATAATACACGCTTACCTTTCAGACCCTCTGGAACTTCACCGTGAATAATACGCTGCGCCAGACCTTCAACAATCGCAGTCTTACCCACGCCTGGCTCCCCAATCAGTACCGGGTTGTTTTTGGTACGGCGTGACAAGACCTGAATGGTACGACGAATTTCATCATCACGGCCAATGACAGGATCCAGCTTGCCTGCCAAAGCACGTTCAGTTAAATCAATCGTATATTTATTTAATGAGTCCCGTTGATCTTCATGATTATTGCTCATGACTTTTTCATCGCCTCGAATTTGATTAATAAGCTGCTGTAAAGTGTCTTTCTTCACCCCAGCACTGTTTAATAGAGTTTTGGTTGTACCTGTTTCTGCCAGTGCCAATAATACCCAGTCGGTTGAGAGAAACTCATCACCGGCTTTTTGGGCAAAACTGTCGGCCAGATGCAGCATTCTGGCTGCTTCCTGACTGATATTAATATCAGCAGAAGGGTTGCCAAGCTTGGCTGTATCATTCAAGGCTGTCTGTATTTTGCTTTTCAATTCAGGCAGGTTCGCCCCCGCCTGTTGTAGCAGACTGGCATTCGATGCTTCTTCCATCAAGGCGGCCAAGATATGAATCCCGTCAATAGAAGCATGATCTTTGCTCATTGCCAGAGACTGTGCATCGGAGAGGGTTTGCTGCAGGCGATTGGTAAATTTCTCAAAACGCATTCTTGTTATTCCTCACAACAATTTTTTCACTTGATTGGTATATGGGTGCTCAGCAGAGAATTTCAAATAGTTTTTCGTATATTTTTCAAAAACTTAAAATATTAAAGTAGATAGATCTTAGTATTAATATCGGTATAGCAACATTTGATTTCAAGAGTATGAATTAAAATAATTTCTATGCAATGGCAGTTAGAAGCAGATAAAAAATACCCTCATGATGAGGGTATTTAAAAATAGGAGTTTTAAGGTGCAGGGTTTGGCTGCTGACGATGAATGGCATCAATGCCTTGCAACACCTCTTCGGACAGTTCAATTTCAAAAGCCTGAATGTTTTCTTTTAGCTGATCCAGATTGGTCGCACCAATAATGGTACTGGTCACAAAGAACTGCTGCTTGATAAATGCAAGTGCCAGCTGAGTCAAAGTCAGGCCATGCTGTTCTGCCAGCTGCGCATATTGCTCGGTCGCCCACTCACTCTGTGGATTACTATAACGGCTAAAGCGTGAGAATAAAGTAACACGTGCCTGAGCTGGACGTGCACCGTTACGGAATTTACCGGTCAAATAACCAAAAGCAAGCGGAGAATATGCCAATAAACCAACACCTTCGTATTTGGCAATTTCTGACATGCCAATTTCATAGGTACGGTTCAGCAGGTTATAAGGATTTTGTACGCTGACAAATTTACTTAAGCCGAGCTTTTCTGCCAGATGTAAAAACTTCATCGTTCCCCAAGGGGTTTCATTAGATAGGCCAATATAACGGATCCGGCCTTTTTGAATCTCTGCTTGCAAAGCGCTCAGGGTTTCAGCCAGATCGGTGATTGCACGATCATCAACTGCTTCTGCATTGCCATAGCCGAGCTTGCCAAAGAAATTGGTCGGCCGTTGCGGCCAGTGCAGCTGGTACAGGTCAATATAATCGGTTTGCAAACGAGCCAGTGACTGGTCAATAGCTGCTGCAATTTCATCTGCCACAAAACGGGTTTTTCCATCACGAATATGGCTACCCCCTTGTGAAGGCCCAGCAACTTTCGAAGCTAAAAACAGTTTGTCGCGGCGACCACGTGAGGCAATCCAGTTACCAATGATTTGCTCGGTTGCCCCTTGAGTTTCTGGCTTTGGCGGCACCGGGTACATTTCAGCGGTATCCCAGAAATACAATCCCTGATCCAGCGCATAGTCTAATTGTTGAAATGCCTCGTCCTGAGTATTTTGCTCACCAAAGGTCATAGTACCCAAACAGATTTCAGGCAATAAAATTCCAGTATCGGCCAAGGGTCTAAATTGCATAGTCGCATCCTAAGAATAAGTAAATGTTTATTAATATGAGTAAGGTCTAACCTATAGGAATTATAAGAAGGACTAAATCACCTTTTCCAAAAATTCTGTACTTAATTGTTATATTTTAAAGAAAAACAGCATTTAAAAGGAATAAAAAAAGCAAATCCGGAGATTTGCTTTTTTGTCTTTGGAATTATTCGTCTTCAAGCTCGTCCGTGTCCACGATTTCCGGCTCTTCCAAAGAGGCATCAAAAATCAGAATGGCCTTACCATCAGTTTCAATCATGCCTTGCTCTTCCAGGTTTTTCAGGACACGACCGACCATTTCACGGGAGCAGCCGACAATACGGCCAATTTCCTGGCGGGTAATACGGATCTGACGGCCATTCGGCAAAATCATTGCTTCAGGCTGTGATGACAGATCAATCAGACAGCGTGCAATACGGCCAGACACATCAATAAATGCCAGATCAGTCACTTTACGTGTGGTATTTTTCAGACGGCGTACCAGCTGGGCAAATACGGCATAACTCAGGTCTGGATATTGCTTGCTAATTTCGTGAAAGTTGTCATAGGTAATTTCAGCAATTTCACAGACATCACGAGTACACACTTCCGCGGTACGCTGTGGATTTGCTTCAAATAAACCCATTTCCCCAAAAAAGTCACCCGCATTTAAATATGCAACGACAATTTCACGATCATCATCTTCTCGAAGAATGATAGATACAGACCCCTTCAGAATTAAATACAAAGATTTAGATTCTGATCCTGCATCCACGATCGTGGTACGTTTCGGATAACGATTAATATATGCACGTTTTAATAACGCCTTCACAGATTCCGGTAATTGTCCCGGAGAAAGTGCGTCTGTGCTTAATTGTGAAAAGTTTGAAGTCATGCTTACGGTTCCGAATATGGATAATTTATAGATCGCACAAGACCTAATGTGAACGTATCACACAGTGGGATGAAATTCCGTATCAACCCAATTTATGTTAGTGTACAGTTACTTTACAAATTTATAGCTTTTTTTAGGTAGTTGCAATGCAAACAAGTGTTCATTGGCTAGAGAATGTTGCTTTTGAGGCAAAAACCCAAAGTGGACATAGTATCATCATGGATGGCTCAGCAGAATATGGCGGTGAAAACCGTGGCCCGCGTCCAATGGAACTCATTTTAACCGGTTTAGGTGGATGTGCTTCTTTTGATATTGTGACGATTTTAAAGAAAGCACGTCAGGATATTAGCGATGTATGCTGCGAACTGAAAGCTGAACGTGCTGATACGATTCCTGCCGTCTTTACCAAAATTCACTTACACTTTGTGGTTAGTGGCAAAGGAATTAAAGACAAGCAAGTGGCCAAAGCAGTAGAATTGTCTGCGGAAAAATATTGTTCTGCCAGCAAAATGCTGTCTGACGGTGGTGTCGAAATTACCCATGATTATGAAATCATTGAAGTAGAGTAATCTTTTGATTTCACTAAAAAAGCAGTCTTTCAGGCTGCTTTTTTATGTTATTTCTGCGTCTGATACTGCCTGCCATTTTCAAAGATCAGACGTTGTTCAGGCAATCTCAAAGCGCCCAGATGTTGACTGAACTCAGCCTGCTGCTGTCGGTCGTGATAACGCTTACCAACTGAGTAGTCAACACAGAATACATTGCTCTGCTGCCCGAACCACATCACCGCATCAATATCTTTAAACAGGCCAGACTTTTCTTCAGCACTTTTAAAGTTACGCCAGTAATGCCCGATTACGACTGGTACTCTATCTGCATAGTTCTCCCACCACGCCAGACGGTCGATCATGCGCCAGCGCCCGCCGGCATAAACCGGTTTCTGGGCAATTTTTTCCGCACCTGAACTCAAGGTTCGGATCGGATTCTGCATCTGGTCGCGCCACTCTTTTTCTGCGAGAGATTTTAATAACGGAATGGTTGCAGCGGGGTCCTTCAATTGCCCCTGATATTGCTGCTGTTCTGCCTGAATCTGTTCACTTATTCCCAGAGCCTGTAGCTCAAGCGCAGTTTGCTCCAGGAAATACTCATAAGCCTGACGCAGTGAGTAAAAAGAAGATGATCGCAACTGATCAACCGAGCGTTGATCCCAACAGGCATGTACCACTCTTAAATGCGGCGCGTCTAAAACCAGAGGCAGGCTGTTTAGAAAGTCCAGAATCCATTTTCGATGTCCTTCGGATGCTGGAACTGAATCAAAAGCTTTAAAATCATCCTGATGCGCTGAGCCAAAGAACCAGCCATTCCCCTCTCTAAACGTATCAGTGAGTAGATTAATTTCATGGTTTCCCAAGACGCATTGTGCCCGACCCGCTTCTACCAAGCATTTAACCCGTTTGAGTACCGCCACGCTATCCGGACCACGGTCACATAAATCTCCGACAAAGATCAGCCTGCGTTGTTCTGCTTGATTCCCATCCTTATCATAGCCCAACACGTGCAGCAAACGATTCAGTGCCTCAATCTCTCCATGAATATCCCCTATAATATCAACTGGGCCTGTGAAAGTTGGCTGTATAAATGCATGACTCATGACAATATCCTCAATGAAATGAGAGCAGGTAGGTTCAGTGTAATGCAGGTTTTTTAAATCAATATGGCCAAAGTAAAAATATTTTTAAAATCAATTTTTGGCAGATTTTTGCTGACAGCATGTTGTATTGAAAAAGAAAATTTTCAATTATTCCTTAAACAGCTTGAATACTCATCTTATTAAAATTTAGAAATAAAAAACAAAAAACCGGCGCCTAAGCACCGGTTCTTATCTGACTTGACTGACCCGAAGATCAGCACAGCTTGTACCTAAGCTTGTAGCGATCCAATGATCTGGTTCAATGTCTCACTTGGGCGCATCACGGCATTTACTTTCGCCGGATCTACCGCATAGTAACCACCGATGTCTGCAGGCTTACCTTGAACTTCGTTCAACTCAGCGACAATCTTCTCTTCGTTTTCAGCTAAAGCTTGAGCAATCGGAGCAAATTTCGCTTTCAATTCTGTATCTTCATCTTGCGCAGCAAGTTCTTCAGACCAGAATTTAGCCAGGTAGAAGTGGCTGCCACGGTTGTCCAGCTCGCCAGTACGACGTGATGGAGACTTGTCATTGTCCAGCAATTTACCAGTTGCAGCATCTAGCGTTTTTGCAAGCAGTTTCGCACGCGGGTTGTTCTCTTTAATACCCATTTCTTCAAGAGAAACAGCCAGCGCCAAGAACTCGCCCAAAGAATCCCAACGTAAGTGGTTTTCTTCTACCAGTTGCTGTACGTGTTTAGGTGCAGAACCACCTGCACCTGTTTCGTACATGCCGCCACCTGCCATTAACGGCACGATAGACAACATTTTCGCTGAAGTACCCAACTCCATGATCGGGAACAAGTCAGTCAGGTAGTCACGCAGAATATTACCGGTTACAGAAATAGTGTCCAGACCGCGAGCAACACGTTCAAGTGTATAACGCATCGCACGAACCTGAGACATAATCTGGATGTCCAGGCCTTCAGTGTCGTGATCTTTCAGGTATTCCTGAACTTTCTTGATCAGTTCGTTTTCATGTGGGCGGTACGGGTCAAGCCAGAAGATTGCAGGCATGCCAGAGTTACGTGCACGTGTTACAGCCAGTTTTACCCAGTCACGGATCGGTGCGTCTTTCACCTGGCACATACGCCAGATATCACCTTCTTCCACGTTTTGAGACATCAACACTTCACCTGTTTCCAGGTCAGTGATGTTCGCAATACCCGCTTCAGGAATTTCGAAAGTCTTGTCGTGTGAACCGTATTCTTCGGCTTTTTGCGCCATCAGACCAACGTTAGGTACAGTACCCATCGTACGTGGATCGAAGTTACCATTCCACTTACAGAAGTTGATCATTTCCTGGTAAATACGCGCGAAAGTCGATTCCGGCATAACTGCTTTACAGTCATAAGGCTTGCCGTCAGCACCCCACATTTTACCGCCACCACGGATCATTGCAGGCATAGAAGCATCTACAATCACGTCGTTTGGTGAGTGGAAGTTGGTGATGCCTTTTGCAGAATCAACCATTGCCAGTGCTGGACGGTGTTCTTGGCAAGCGTGTAAATCTTCGATGATTTCTTCACGTAAAGATGTCGGTAGAGTTTCGATCTTCTCGTAAAGACCTGCCATACCGTTGTTTACGTTGATACCCAGCTCATCAAACAATTTACCGTGTTTTTCAAAAGCATCTTTGTAGTAAATTTTCACACAGTGACCGAATACGATCGGGTGTGAAACTTTCATCATGGTTGCTTTAACATGTAAAGAGAACAAAATGCCAGCTTCTTTACAATCATCTAGTTCTTTTTCATAGAAGTCGCAAAGCGCTTTTTTGCTCATGAACATGGAGTCGATGATTTCACCGTCTTGCAGCGCAACTTTTGGCTTCAGAACAATGGTTTCACCTGACTTGGTGATCAATTCCATTTTCACATTACGCGCACGGTCCAGAGTCATTGACTTTTCACCGTGGTAGAAATCACCTTCATCCATGTGAGAAACGTGAGTTTGTGACCACTGTTTCCATTCATTCATTGAATGCGGGTGTTTTTTCGCATAGTTTTTCACTGCAGCGGGTGCACGACGGTCAGAGTTACCTTCACGTAATACAGGGTTTACTGCAGAACCCAGACATTTACTATAACGCGCCTTGATTGCTTTTTCTTCTTCAGTCGCAGGATTTTCCGGATAGTCAGGAATTGCATAACCCTTAGATTGAAGCTCTTTAATACAAGACATCAACTGAGCCACAGAAGCACTGATGTTCGGAAGTTTGATAATATTCGTATCTGGATCTTGGGTAAGACGACCTAGCTCTGCAAGATTGTCTGCTACCTTTTGTTCTTCACTGAGGTAGTCTGAAAATTCAGCGAGCACGCGTGCAGCCACAGAGATGTCAGTTTTAACAACTTTAACACCAGCCGGCTTCGTAAAGGTCTCAATGATCGGCAGCAGCGAATAAGTCGCCAACAATGGCGCCTCGTCAGTCAGTGTGTAAATGATGGTTGACTTTCCACCAGCCATATATAGCCCCTTGCGTTAGATTGAGTTTTTAAGAACCGAGCTTTTGACCCAGTTCCTGCGAACCGATTTGCTTAAATAAACCCTGAGAGTATCGGGCCTGATTGCATTCCAGTCAACGAAATATCCTGTGATGATGACATTTCGAAACGAAATAGTACTTAACGACTCTTTTTTTCATTCCGTTTCTAGCTTTTTCCTCATGTAATCCCTTCTTTGCGCATATTTACGCTTTATTTATAGATATACATGGTTAAGTTTCCATGAAACTTACATAGGTTTAAAACTATTTTACTTGGCTGAATAGACATCTCAGTAGAGAAATGAGTACTTTACCATAAATAAACGAAATGATGCTTTAGCTCATGAAGCCAGCCTATAAGGATACAGATCTGATGGGATCACCTTATTTCTTTCATCATATTGAGATAAATGCTCGAACCGTACCATCAGATCAAAGATAGCGTTGCATGGTCTGGCTGCTCTTAACAGCAGTTGCAAAACTGAAGCCCTTACACTGACGTTAGAATCGGATTTTTTCCAAATCTGTACGACACAGCACAACCTGGTATAGTTCATATGCTTTTCGTACGAAATAGCAGCTTATCGTCCTATTGCGTAAACCAACAATAGAATAAGAGTTGGTGTTTCTTATCTTAGACATTTTAAGTCTAAAACAGGAAGCCTTTACCCCTGCTGCTCATCCTATTTTCTCATAATTTGACTTAAATAGCTAAAGCTAAAATGCTCAATAAAATCTTAAATTTATAGGAATATTTTAAGGTTGGAAATTTGGAATATTTACACTTTTTACTTATTGGTAAATTCACTCTATAAAAACCATATAGCAAACCTAAAATAAACCAAACAAAATCAATAATATATTTTTCTTGGATTCTCAAATGAAGTGCAACAGAGATTAAATTATTGGAAGGAAGCAAGATGAGCTAGCATTTTGCTTCCGACCGACCAAAGTCAAAGTTGCATCATGAACTATACGCATCTTACTCAAGAAGAAAGATATCAGATTTCTACATTGTTACGTGAAGGTTTTTCTAAGCGTTATATCGCCTGGAGGCTAAATCGCTCGCCTTCCACTATTTCCAGAGAAATAGCACGCAATCGGGCAAGGAATGGTTACTTCGCTCAACATGCCAATAAATTAGCTCGCAGACGGCATTGTCCTAATCCTAAAAGAATCTCTCGAGAGGTTTGGGCACAAGTTATGGCTTACCTTGAACTTCAGTGGAGCCCCGAACAGATTGCTTCTCATGTTTCAGTCAGCCTGCATTCCATATACAGGTTTATACAGCAGGATAAAAGCAGAGGTGGTGTGCTCTTCCACAACTTACGTTTCAGAAATCAAAGAAAGAGAAAATATGGCTCCATTGAGACTCGTGGCCAACTGACAAACCGCAAAAGTATCCATGATAGACCTGCTGAGATTGAGCAGCGCTCCCGCTTTGGTGATTTGGAAATAGATACGATAGTTGGCAAGAACCACCAACAATCCCTGGTTTCAATTGTAGATAGGAAGACAGGTTATCTTTGGCTGAAAAAGTGCAGCACGCGCAAGGTTGAGGAAGTTTGCCAGGCTACGATCAGATTATTGGAACCGATCAAAGCACATCTAAAAACAATTACCGCGGACAATGGGAAGGAGTTCAGTCTGCATGAGTATGCTGCTCAGGAATTAGATGTCGACTGGTATTTCGCTGATCCCTATAGCGCCTGGCAGCGAGGAACAAATGAAAATACGAATGGATTGATCAGACAATATATTAGAAAAGGCAGTGACTTGAATGACTATACGGATGCATACATTGCAGGAATTACTCAGTGCTTGAATCATCGTCCAAGAAAAAGACTCGGCTTTAAAAGTCCGAGTCAGGTATTATGGCAACAACATGGTGTTGCACTTCAAATGCTAATCTAAGTTTTAAATAAGTTTTATTTGTTTGTTAGATGGTTAGTTTTTAGCTTTCTATAAAACGCTGGGAAATAAATATGAATTTTAAAGCTGGACAAAACATTCAATAAGAATAAATGATAATAATCACCAATACATATCATATTTAATGATGAAGATAATTTTGTGTCTTTCAACTTAAGGGTTTTATCCTGAATGAAGGAGTCTTCATTTAAGAATCAACAGATTCAAGAGGGGTGTTTGTCCACACTCGACAACTATTAATTCCCTCCAAAGATATCCCAAAACAAAAAACCCACCTGATAAGGTGGGTTTTAAGCAACTGATTACTCAGTAAATATGGTAGGCATATCCAGACTCGAACTGGAGACCTCTACGATGTCAACGTAGCGCTCTAACCAACTGAGCTATACGCCTATATGCCACGCATCTTATAAATTTTTTCTGACAAAGACAAGCATTTTTATTTAGCTCTTAAAACAGATGCACAAGTTTTAAGCAAATCCTTGAATCTGCTTAATTCTTGGGTGTCTAATTGCACACCTGAATAGGCCTGTTTCTCAAAAATTTGAATGGCATCAGAAAATAAAGCCGGATCCGTGCCATCTGCCTGTTTCGACAAACGCAACATCCACTGGCGAAAGGTCTCAGCAGACTGCTGCTTTAAAGGCTGGCTTAAAGACTGGTTTAACTGCTGTATGCTGCGTTCTAAAGGTGATTGCGCCTGCCGAATTTTCCAATAAATGCTGAGCGCATACAGTAAAGCAAGAATGACGATACCAGCAACCATAAGCATAATACTGGAATAAACTGAATTTAGACCGAGTTTAGACATCCAGCTTTGCTGAGATTCTGTATTATAACCCACCACCTTGCTTTGCCATTGATAACTCGCATAATCACTCCAGACCCGCATTGTAGTAAGCCAGAGATGATGCCGGGTAGGCCAGCCGGATGAATTGGCCCGAACTCGCTCATCCTCAGTCATCAGATTTTGCATTCCGTCATCAATGCGTTGTGGCGCAACCATTGCAGTGGGATCGAAACGCTGCCATGTGTCATCTATCCAGACTTCGGCCCAAGCATGTGCATCCAGTTGCCGTACCTCCCAGCTGCGTCCATCCGGCGCGGCTTGCCCCCCCCTGATAACCTGTCACTACTCTGGCCGGAATTCCTGCGTAGCGCATCAGCATGACAAAACTGGAAGCATAGTGTTCGCAAAAACCTTGCCGGGATTTAAATAAAAACTCATCAATCCGGTTCTTTCCCATGACGCCGGGCTTCAGGGTATAGACAAAATTATTCTGCTGATACCAGTTCAGCACATTGTGTATATAACGGCGTGGCTCGGCACCACTTTGCTGATATAAGCGCTGAGCCAGTCGCTGGGCCTCAGGATCTAAACCGGACTGTATTTGGGTATTGATACGCTGCATATAGTGGGGCGCCAACGCCTGGCCTGCATTTGGCTGGTCTATCCACTGTAAATGAATCGGCTCCACCCTCTGGGTCAGGCGTCTTGGAACAATGCTCCAGTCCTGACGATTATAATAACGGCGTTCCAAGGGGATGGATTTTTCCAGCCCCATGATCCAGAACACTGAAGGATCAGCTGCCAGATACTGATAATCCCAGCGATGATTCATTGCAGCAAGGTTCCGCGACTGCTGGATTAAAGGCTGCTGATTCACAGGATGGCTGGTCCAGCGCTGGCCGTCATAATCATCCAGTACCAAGGCTCGCCAATATAATTCCGAACGCGGCGGTAACTTGCTCATGTCCCCGATAATCCGGAATGCCAACGCACTGGACTGCGACAGTTCGGCAATATCACCGGGCGACATGCTGTCACTAATGCCGGTTATGCCTTTATTTTCAGGAATAGGAATATGCCAGAGGGGTGGCAGACGCGGAAAAAAGATAAAAAGCAGCAGAAAAAATGGAATGGCATAGACGATAAATTTACCGACATATTTGGCATCTTGCTGCAAAGCCTGGCGCTGGGAGCTTTGGTCTTGCTCAAACTCGCTGGTCTGGATTCGGTACAACCCAATTAGACAGCTGAGTAGACACAATAGAATGGCCAATGCCATCATAAACGACTGGCTAAATAAAAATGAACTGGCAGCCACAAATAGTGCAAAATTAAAAACAATAATCAGATCACGTCTGTTTCGGGTTTCCAGGGATTTGGCATAGAGAAAAGTTGTCAGTACCGCTACGCCTGCCTCTACACCTAAAAAACTCTGATAATCCAGATAAATGCTGGCTAATGCCAAGACTGTCAGTGAAAAGGTCCATTTTTTAGAAAAGGCCCTCTGTCTTTTTAGTGAAATCCAGATACAGATCAAACTAATGGCAAAAATCAGACTCAATAAAACGGGTAAAAAGGCGATCTGGGCCAGCAGGATGAATCCCAAACTTAACACGACCGATACTCGTAGTTTTGTATTGATTATCTCCATGTGTACCCTTATGCCTGTGCCAAAAGCCGCTTAGCTTTGCGTAGTTGTTCCTCGCCAGCGCCTTTGGGCAATGCTGCCTGCGGTAAATGCAGCATATAGGCGCATTGCTGCTGCTCATACTGCTCAATCAGCCCCATGACAAATTCCAGCTTTTCCTCGTGCGATTGACTGGGCATATGCTCATAATGAATTTCAATACTGTGCTCATCCTGATACTGTTCAAAGACCTTGACGTATAAGCCCTGTCCACGCGCAAACTGCTTCCAGGAGACGGCTTGCAAAGAATCTCCAGACTGATAGTTACGCAGTTCGCGAAACTCATCCATATCCGGTTCAAAACGGTTTTGATAAGCACGATGTTCTGCACTGAAAGCTTTGGCCTGAGGCGCAACCCAGGCAAAATTCTGATGATATAAATAGGTCCAGGCCCGCACCAGCCCAAAAGGATAAACTGAATAAATCCGAATCGGAGGATAGTCAAATTTCCCACGTTGTTCGGCATAAAAAGGGAGAATCCAGTGCTGCCTGGACTCATCCAGATATACCTTATGTAGCTGCTCACCCGCCTGAATATACAGATAACGCGGTCGTGGCGGCTGTTGCTGAAAATAAAAATGCAGATTCATATCATGCCCTACCTGCCCCACTTCATCTGCAACCAGTTCAATCTGTAAGCCATGTAACTGTTTAAAAGTTAAATAAAAGCTGATACACAATATGGCGCTGATTAAAAAGCAGAATCCCAAAATCAGGTTATTGGCATAGTTCACACCAGCAATAAAAGTAATCAGGATCAAAATCAGGTACAGATAACCCTGCCGATAAATAAAGACCAGAATATCGCGCTGTGAAAACTGTTTTTGCTGTCTAAACTGAAAGCGCTTGGTGAGCCAGTTTCGCCAGGTTTTATCCAAAAGAAAACTCCTTTAGCTCACTGCAACCTGTTGCATTAGGTTTAAAGTTTCTGCTTCACTTAAACCCAGACGATGTGAGGCGACCGCCACAAATACCGCCTGTATATCATCAGGCGTGACAAAGGTCCGCTGCTGGATCAAGGCATGGGCCTGTGCTGCGCGCTTGAGTGCCAATAAGCCGCGGGTAGACAGTCCATGCTGTTTTTTGCGGGTTTCTTCTGCCAGATCCAGCATATACTCCTGTACCGCCTCACTGATAAAAATCTGCTGGGTCAGCTGTTGTAATGCCAATACTTCATATTCTGTAAAGACATGCGCCAGACTGGCAATGAGGGCAAAACGTGATTCCTGCTGTAGTAGCATTTTCTCTGCATGTCGGGATGGATAGCCCAAAGACAACCGCATTAAAAAGCGGTCTAATTGCGATTCAGGCAAAGCATAGGTGCCACTCTGGAAAAGTGGATTTTGGGTGGCAATTACCCAAAATGGTTTCGGCAAGGCATAACGTACAGCATCGACAGTGACATAGCCTTCCTCCATGGCTTCAAGCAAGGCACTTTGAGTTTTAGGGCTGGAACGGTTAATTTCATCTGCCAGTAAAATCTGAGTAAAAATAGGCCCCTGCTTAAATTCAAACTGATGTTCTTTCTGATTAAACATATTAATCCCAATCACATCACTGGCCAGCATGTCATTAGTAAACTGGATACGCTGAAATTGAAGCCCTGTCAGATGCGCCAGACTGCTTGCTAAAGTGGTTTTTCCCAGACCAGGTAAATCTTCAAATAGTACGTGCCCCCCTGCAATCAGGCAGCATAGCGCCAATCGGGTTTTTGCCTGTTTATCTAAAATAATGGCATTAATTTCTTCAAAAAATTGCTGGATTTTGGGTGCATAACTGACCACCTTCTGCTCAAGCTCATCATTAACGTGTGCAATATCTAATTTTTCTTTTTGTTTCATGCCCCAGATCACAGTATTTTCCCCAATAAAACATGGCTTAAGAGTAACATACACTCTTTTTTAATATTCCCCCAAATGTCCGCTCCTCTTTCCAGATCACTGACCTGTCAGATAACAGGTTTTTAAACTCTCACGCTATAAGGCCATAAACTTTTGTAAACCATTTTCTTCGATAAACCAATCAAAAAAATTATTTAAAATGCTCTATGTTTTACTGAAAAACCATCTTTCCAATGTTTACCCCAATAACCCGACAACAGAAAAACCTAAGGGCTTAAACGTCAAAATTAATGACCATTTTTATCTTATTTAAGCCTTAAATCACCTGCATAAAAAAGCGCCCCGAAAGGCGCTTATTTTTCAACCGATTAACATGGACATTTTTTCATCTCTCCGCCAGCGGATGGATAGCGAGAATCCACACAATGACGGTAAAAGGTTTTAGGATCCATTGGCTCCAGATCAGGATGATGCTGCTGCATATGCGCCAGATAGGTCTGGTAATCTGGCACGCCCACCATCAGGCGGAAGCTCTGCTGCAAACGCTGCCACAAAGTTGCAATCCGTGACCAGTTTTTCGGGTTCAGAATTAACTCCTTCTGGGCCATCACTGTCATCTTGATGATTTTATACATCACTGTTTTACCCGCTTTGGCAAACTTCAGGTTCATCAGTCATACCCCTCTTAATGTGTTTTTACAGGCTGAATGTCTTCGGGATCGCGATAAACCGCTTCTGCTTCGTTGACAGTCGGTACAGGACTTGCAAGTGCACGACGGATAACCCCAATTGCGGCAAACAGCATGACAAAAGCCACAATCATGAAGAAGGCACACAGTACCGCATTGATCTGGTTGGACATTGCGACAGTCTGCATTTCAGCCATTGTTTTGGCAGGTGCCAGAATTTCGTTCTTGGCAATAGCAGTATTAAAGCGCTCTGCTTGTGCCAGAAAGCCGATTTTTGGATTGTCATGGAAAATCTTCTGCCAGCCCGCAGTCATCGAAGTAATAAACAGGAAAATGGTGGGAACAATAGTGACCCATACATATTTTTCTTTCTTCATTTTGAACAGGATGACAGTACCCAGAATGAGTGCCATTGCAGCCAGAATCTGGTTACCAATACCGAATAGCGGCCATAAGCTGTTAATCCCGCCTAATGGATCGACTACGCCCTGATAGACAAAGAAGCCCCAACCGGCAACAGCCACAGCTGTACCAAGCAGGTTACCAAAAAAATTATGCGATTTTTTTACCGCAGGAATCACAATTCCGACTGTATCCTGAACCATGAAACGGCAGGCACGCGTACCAGCATCGACGGCAGTCAGAATGAAAAGTGCTTCAAACAGGATGGCAAAGTGATACCAGAAGGCCATCATTTCACGGCTATTGAAGATTTCAGTAATGATATGCGCCATACCAATGGCAAAGGTTGGTGCACCTCCGGTACGCGACAGGATCGAGCTCTCACCGACTTCCTGAGCCAGTACAGTGAGGGCCTCAGGGGTAACAACAAAGCCAAGATTACGCACCGCTTCTGCTGCACTTTCTGCCGTAGTACCCAGCAATGCCGCCGGCGAGTTAATGGCAAAGTATACCCCCGGATCCAGCACTGCCGCACAGATCAGTGCCATGATCGCCACAAAGGACTCCATTAACATACCGCCATAACCGATCATCCGGATATCGCGTTCATTGTTGACCAGTTTAGGCGTGGTTCCCGAAGAAACCAAGGCGTGGAAGCCGGAAATGGCGCCACAGGCAATTGTAATGAACAGAAATGGGAAGATAGATCCCGCAAAGACCGGACCTGTTCCATCAATGAATTGAGTTACGGCTGGTAATTTCATTTCTGGCATTGCAAAAATAATACCTACGGCCAGACCCGCAATCACTCCAATTTTCAGGAAAGTAGATAAATAATCACGTGGTGCAAGTAACAACCACACTGGCAATACCGAAGCGATAAAACCATAAATGATCAAGGCCCAAGTCAGTTCAGTCCCCGACAGCGTAAAGAAGGGTCCCCAATACGGATGCTGTGCGATGTTTTCACCATAAATGATGCCCAGCATCATCAATACGAAACCAATAATGGAAACTTCTGCAATTTTACCCGGACGGATAAAGCGCATATAAATCCCCATAAAAATCGCAATCGGAATGGTGGCGGCAATACTGAAGACCCCCCATGGACTGTTGGTCAGTGCTTTGACCACCACCAGTGCAAGTACCGCCAGAATGATAATCATCACGCCCAGCGCACCCAGCATGACCACAATCCCGGCAAAAGTACCGAGTTCCTGTTTCGCCATTTCACCCAGTGAGCGGCCATCTCGACGTGTAGAAATAAACAGGACTAGGAAATCCTGTACCGCACCGGCCAACACTACACCGACCAGCAGCCAGATAGTTCCCGGTAAATAGCCCATCTGTGCGGCAAGGATTGGTCCGACCAGTGGTCCAGCCCCGGCAATTGCTGCAAAATGGTGGCCAAACAAGACACTCTTATTGGTAGGCACATAGTCCAGACCATCGACCAAGCGATGCGCAGGTGTCAGACGGCGCTCGTTCAGTTCAAAAACCTTATTGGCAATAAATAAACTATAAAAACGGTAAGCGATGCTATACACACAAGCTGCGGCCAGAACCAGCCAGACTGCATTGACATGCTCACCACGACTCAGTGCTAGAACTCCAAAGGAGACTGCCCCGACGATGGCTACTAAAAGCCAGATGATTTTTGAAGTCAGCGTCGACTTCTGCTGTAAAGTTTCCATTTAATCCCTCATATTTGTGATGCATACAAATCAGCATAATTGTGTTATTCGAGGTACTGCTGTTTTTTCCTTTGCGACTTTAGGCAAATTTTTTCTAATTTCCTCTAAGACTTTGGCATAAAAAAAGGGATGATTTTCATCACCCCTTTGATAATAGTCTATTTTTAAACCATTATACACGTTCTAAATAGTCACCAGTACGGGTGTCTACACGAACGTTTTCTTCCTGCTGAACAAACAATGGAACACGTACCACAGCACCTGTTTCCAGTTTCGCAGGTTTACCACCACCGCCAGAGGTATCACCACGTACACCTGGATCAGTTTCAACAATTTTTAATACCACAAAGTTAGGAGGGCTGACGGTAAGCGGCACGCCATTCCATAACATAATGGTACATTTTTCATTTGAATCGTCTTTTAACCATTTGGCAGCATCACCCATTGCTGTTTTATCAGCAGCGATCTGTTCAAATGATACCGGATCCATGAAGTTCCACATTTCACCGTCGTTGTACAAGTATTCCATTTCTACTTCTACAATATCCGCAGCTTCTAGTGAATCACCAGATTTAAATGTTTTTTCTAAAACTTTACCACTGCGAAGATTACGTAGTTTAACGCGGTTGAACGCCTGGCCCTTACCTGGTTTAACGTATTCGTTTTCCATGATTGCACATGGGTTACCATCAAGCATAACCTTAAGGCCAGACTTGAAATCGTTCGTAGAATAATAGGCCATGATTGGCTCACTCCAAACTTACTAACTTTAATCTATTGATGCTATGGGCTGTTGCAATGTCATTTAGCAAGTCTGACAAGAACATGGTTTGCCACATGCACATTCATTTAATGCTGCGTATTCTAAATGAGCAATACACTTTGCCGCAACGAAAAAATCTGATTTAACTGGCTGACTCTGCTTAACTTAACAGCAGCTATCACAAAGCGGTGTACTTGCTGAGGCTCACAAAGCAGAAAAGCACTAAGTTTCTCCTACCATAGCAAATTACAGGGATTTTTAAAAATTTTGCAGCCGGCTTTTATTCTCATTGACCGACAAACTGCTAAACTGCTGGCTTCATTTAATTTTCAGTTCTTTTAATCTTCCGGCATGACACAGTATTTATACCAAGAACATAATTGGCAGTCACAACTCAGTGACCTGATTACCGACCCGCATGAACTTCTCGAAATTTTAAAACTCTCCCCTGAGCAACTTTTATCCGGCGCTCTGCTGGCGTCCAAGCAGTTTAAATTACGCGTACCTCGTGCTTTTGTAGAACGGATGCAGGTTGGAGATCCTCTAGACCCGCTGTTACTGCAAGTATTGCCTCATCATCTGGAACTGGAAGAGCATCCCGGCTTTGTAACAGATCCGCTGGGCGAAGAACAGGCGAATCAGCAGCCAGGCGTACTGCATAAATATAGCTCCCGATTCCTGCTGACCTTGACAGGCGCCTGTGCCGTACATTGCCGTTACTGTTTCCGCCGGCATTTTCCTTATCAGGAAAACCTGCCTAAACATGAAGATTGGATCAATATCAGGCAGTATCTGGAAAGCCAGCCAGAAATTAATGAAGTTATTTTGAGCGGGGGTGATCCCTTAACGCTGTCAAACCGAAAATTAAAATTATGGATTGAGCGTCTAGAATCTGTACCACATCTCAAATTCTTAAGAATACATTCACGAGTTCCTATTGTGATCCCAAATCGGATCGATGAAGAGCTACTGAGCATGTTGAAAAACAGTAGGCTACGAATTATTCTAGTGGTACACTCAAACCATGCATCGGAGTTGGATGATTCAACCTGTACCCAGTTAAATCAACTGGTTCAGCAACATATCACCGTACTCAATCAGGCCGTATTATTAAAAGGAGTCAATGATTCCGCCCAGGTTTTGATTGACTTAAGCTATCGCTTATTCGATGCCGGCGTAATGCCTTATTATTTACATGTACTTGATAAAGTAAAAGGTGCGCAGCATTTTGATTTATCACCTGAATGTATTCATGAAATTTACACTGAAGTTTTAGCGAGCCTACCGGGGTATTTGGTTCCTAAACTGGTGAGAGAAATAGCGGGTGAAAAAAATAAGACACCGCTTTTTGGGGATTCAACATTTTTGAGTTAAATAATAAAGATGAGTAAACTTACTTCAGATATCTTTCAGACACCGACTGAGCTTCAACTCGACGAGTTAAGCTTTTGTGCGACCAATGCCAAGGCTTTACAGGAGTGGGTTACCGGTATTTCAGTCTTGCAACTGGGTAATTCTTCTAAATCCCTGTTTAGCGCCTTACTCGAAATTTCAGAACTGAAGTGTGCTGAGACCTTACGCTTTGACCTGATTCAAATCCTTCATCCCACGCTTGAAAATGTGCTGGGCAGTCTGGAAAAGCATTTCATTAATCAGGGCCTGATTACGACTGACCGCAATGACCAGATCATTGAATTGGCGATGCTGTTACGTACTTACTTTACCAAAATCTATATTGATATTGTCAAACGCTGCAATTACCAGCTGAGTCATCAAAAATTTTCGCTCTTTTCTCTAGGCAAAAAGAAAAGTCTGCAAACCGCCCGAATTGTTTCCACCTATTATGCGCTACAGCAACTGAGCCTGCTGTTCTACCAGCAAAACATGCTGTATAGCGCACCCGGGCCGGGACAATGGCTGGCTGCCCATCAGTTGCTTGAAGGTGCCATGGCGCATAACTTCTACCAGGTCAATATCAACCAGATTCTGGGAACAGAACATGACATCCAGAATATTGCCCAAGCCTATGCACAGCTCATCTTGCTGGATATTTTTAATACCAACCAGATTCGTCCCGCAGAAATTCAGGGCTTATATTTATGCAGTGCGGACTGGGCGAAACGGGTTCAGATTCTGCCCAAAGAGACCACTCTGTCTCGTTATGTGGTAGATGCCAGCAAGGATCATCCACCTTTACTCAACGCTCATCAGGGCGAGCAGTTTAAGCCAAGTTTCTTTATTGCTACCCAGAGCCTGATGGAACATCTGGCCGGTACGCAAACCAAAAATGCCCAATACCTGTCACGCAATGAAAAACTGTTCCTGACCCCTGCCTTGCATTTTCATATTTATCATCTGCTTTCAAATAATGTGGAACGCCGTCATGAACGTTATGAATATTCGGCACAAATTAATATCTGCTTTGGCCTGACGGTTGCTCATTTTTATCTGTCCAAAGGTAAGAACTTTAATGAGACACTGGACTTAGAGGCCAATTACAACTTACAAAGCGAAAGCAGCTTTGTCAGCTCCCTGCAAAGCGCCATTCCAAATGGATTTAGCAGTATCAAGGCACTGGACCGGGAAACCAAACAGATTCATAGTGCCGAAGTGCTGGATATTAGTGTCAATGGTTACCGGATTAAATGGTCTGGCATAACACCGCCCCTTCTAAAAACTGGTGAATTTATTCTGGTACAGGAAAAATCACAGAGTCAATGGCGCGGCGGTGTGATTCGCTGGATCAAGCAATCTACAGATAAAAGCCTAGAAATTGGTCTGGAAATGCTGACACAGGAGCTATATCCATGTGCCGTCTACACCCGTACAGAACTTCATAAGGCCAATTACCAGCCAGCTCTGTTGGTCCAGACCACGCAACTGGATCAGGTTTCGACCAGCATCATTGTGCCGGGTTCACAGATGTTCCGGGAAAAACAAACCATTCATTTACGTCTTGGCCAGCAAGAGCTCAAGATTTATCTAACCAAGGCCCACCTGATTACCCAAAGTTTTATCCGCTTTGATTACGAATTATTAAATGATCAGGAACAAGAGCTTATTGAACGCTTTATTCATAAGCATACAAATGAAGCTAGAAATCACGATTTATGGGAAGCATTAAAGTGAGAAATCCATTATTGTCTAAAAAGTTGAAACGTACTGAAACACGTTTACTGATTATTGATGATAATCAAATTAGATATAACCAAATCCGTGACCTTCTGAGCAATAATCAATATCAGGTGGATGCCGTCCTGCTGGATGATCTGCAGTCTTTTGAAAAACAGCTGAATTTTAATTGGGATCTGATTATTTTCGGTCGTGCCTATGACCTGAAATATGAGCAGGCCCTGAGTCTGGTTCGTCTTTCTCACCAGCCTGAACTTCCCATTATTTTACTCAAGCCTGAAGATTATAAGGCTGAGCAATACGCACAATATGTCCATAAAGGTATTTATGACATTCTGAATCTAGATTATCCGGAACGCTTCTATATTGGTCTGGTGCGCGCGCTGTCTTTTAGCCGCGGTTTGCAAACCCAACAGCACTTGATGAACGAACTGGAAACCGCCCAGAATCAGGCCCAGTCTCTGGTTGAAGACAGTAACCGCGCCGTCGCAACCATTCAGGAAGGGATTCATATTCAGGCGAATGCTGACTATCTGAAGCTTTTTGGCTTGCACAGTGAAGATGATCTGATCGGGTTACCCCTGCTTGACCTCTTACAGCCAGAAGATTTAAACGAGTTCAAAACACGCTTTAAAAAGATTTCTCAAGGGCAGTTTGACCTAGGCCGTTTTGATATTGTATCTGTCAACCCCAAAATCTCCGCGGCGAATCCCTTAAAACTTGAATTTCTTGCTTCAACGACTGAAGAAGATGCCCTGCAAATCACCATTGATACACAAGCACAGTCACAATCAGGCACAGACAAAGCTCTAGGTAAACCCGGTGCTTTCCAGCTACTTAAACGGAAAATGAGCAAGCAGCCTGCGCCTTTTAATGCGCTGGTCACCTTCTCTCTGACCTCTTATGAGCCCACAGTGCTCTCCTCTGACTGGCACACTTTTAGTAGTTACTTCAACGAAATTAGAGCCTTCCTGAAAGAACAGACTCATGTTCCGCTCTTTAAACTGGAATATGATGTCTTTGTTGGCCTGTTTCAGGCGGACTCAAAGCAAATCCTGGAGTCCAAGCTGATTGGATTAAATGCCCTCAGCAAGCCTCAACTCATTACTGTTGGACAAAACTCGTTCCCGCTGAATTTTCGCATCGGCTATATCATGCTGGAAGATGGCCTGAATGACGAAAGCCACTACAATGATCTGGTAGCACAAGCTTTCTCGACTGCTTTACCTCAAGCAGAAGCAGCCCCTGAATTTATTCTGGATACCTCTGCGCCAGCAACCCCTCAAGCGCTTCAAATGCCAGGCATAGACTTTAGTGTGGCGAAAGAAGTACCTCTTGACAGTCCAACAACGGCGGTCATTAGCCCGGCAGTTACTTCAGTTCTAGATGGAACGCCTTCTATATTAAAAGCCTTGCGTGTATGTCTGGATCGTGGCGAAATTCATTTAAAATATCAACAACTGTATGATAAAGAAGATACTCGCCTCTATCGCTATGAAGTCACCAGCGGTTTTATCTTTGACAATAAATGGCAGGATATTTCATCAATCCTTGAGCTGCGTGAAGATGACGAGTTATCCATTAAACTAGATCGCTGGATTCTGGTTGAAGCCAGCAAACAGTTACATAACTTTATTACCCAATATCCGGATGCCAGCTTAATTGTTAACTTGAATCGGGCAGTATTATTTAAAGACCGTACCTTCCCGGAATTTATCTCCAAGCTGATTACGATTATCCGCAGTAAAAACCAGCATCCGCTTACCCTCCAATTCTCGGAAGAGGATGTTTTACTGAATCAGCAAGATGCCCAGAAGTATTTGCGTGTTCTGCATGAACATGGTGCACTGACTTCCCTGCGTGATTTTGGTCAGTCTATCTATAGCCCAAATCTACTGCAAGAACTGGAACTAGATGGCGTCAGCCTGCATTCCAGCTTAACCCAGATGCTGAATCATGATACTGAAATTGAAGAGTTACAAGAAAAAATTGCCAGCTATAACGAAATCAGGCCGCTGAATATCCTGATTCGCGAATTGAATGACATGACTTTATTCGCCAATGCCTGGAACGTGGATGCCCGCTTTATTCAGGGGGATTATTTCCAGAAAAAACTGGACCACCTGATTGACGTACAAGACCATTAAGGTGTTGTACCAACCTGTGAAGCTGGAGGAATTCCCTGAATCACAGGCACAAAAAAACGGGCAATATGCCCGTTTTTTTATTTTGGGTATTAACGTTTGATAGAACGTGACATACCAGCAAAACGTTGTTTGAACTTGTCGATACGACCGCCAGTGTCAACGTTCTTTTGCTTACCAGTGTAGAATGGGTGGCAAGCTGAACATACGTCTAGATAAAGAGTTTCTTTACCAACAGCTGAACGAGTTTCGATTACGTTACCGCAAGAGCAAGTAGCAACTAGTTTTTCGTATTTTGGGTGAATATCGGCGCGCATCGTCGATTACTCCATAAAGATTAAAGAAGGTTTTGCTGTCATCGCAATTGATCACTCTCAAACCTGAGGAAAGCCGGAACCGAAATTCTGGCAGATCAACACCATAACAGACCATTCTTTTGGCCCACCGAGACAGATACCGTCAGAGCTAAGCACAACAAGTTGGACAATATTATACGGCAAACTGATTCAATAAGCGAATTATTCTTGAGCCGGTTTCTCGGGTTCTTTGGCCCAGAGATTAGCCACAACTCCGCAGACCATCAGCTGAATTTGATGGAAAATCATAATTGGTAATACGATCATACCCAATGGCTGTCCAATAAATAGAATCTGTGCCATCGGTACCCCACTGGCCAGAGTTTTTTTGGAACCACAGAAAAATGCCGTTTTCTGGTCGGCGCGGTTAAAGCCCATCCAGCGTGGAATATACAGCGATAACAGCATAACAATCGTCAATAAAACCGAACATGCCAAGAGCAATAACAACAAGGTACTGATGCTGACTTCGTTCCATAGTCCAGCAACCACTGCACTACTAAAAGCACCATATACGACCAGCAAAATTGAACCCTGGTCAAAAACCTTGACGAGCTTTGGCATTTTCATCATCTGAGGATAAACCCAGGGACGCAACACCTGCCCCAAGATAAAAGGAACCAATAGCAACAAGGTAATCTGGATAATGGAAGCAGTCGGATCAAAATCATGTTCAGATTGGCCCAAAATGAAAAATGCCACCAGTGCAGGAGTAATAAACATACCGATCAGATTGGAAAAGGAAGCACTACAGACGGCACCCGCCACATTACCATTGGCCACTGAAGTAAAAGCAATCGACGACTGGACTGTCGATGGCAAGAAACACATAAACAGAAAGCCCCAATATAATTCTTGTCCCAGCATTGGCTGTAAAATCGGCTTGGCCAATAATCCTAAAAGAGGAAACAAGGCAAAAGTCAAAGCAAAGACCAGAGTATGCAGCCTCCAGTGCATAATCCCCTCCACGACCGCTTCACGGGAAAGTTTAGCCCCATGCAGAAAAAACAGGATTGCAATTGCTGCTGTTGTGACCCAACCAAACACCTGGGCTGCCTGTCCGGAGACCGGCAGCAAACTGGCCAGCAATATCATTACAAATAACAATATTGTAAAACGATCTAATGCTAAGAGCTTAAGCATCTGACTTACTTCCCTTTAAGTTTTATTCTTTGATAAAAAATGCCCAGATATCTAGCGAATTCTGGACATAGTTAGATCGTTTTGCAAGTCCAATAAAAGATGATTTTTCATCTTACTTGCAGTATGGATCAGTTATTGCGTGCATTACTATCCTGCTGGATAAGTTCGATCTTATAGCCGTCTGGATCTTCCACAAAGGCAATCACGGTTACACCGCCTTTCATTGGACCTGCTTCACGAACCACATTACCGCCACGTGCCTTGATTTCCTCACAGGCCTTATAGGCATCATCCACAGCAATGGCAATATGGCCATAAGCATTGCCCAGCTCATAACTTGCCGTGTCCCAGTTATGGGTCAATTCAAGTACGGTATGGTTTTCTTCATCGCCATAGCCCACAAAAGCCAAGGTAAAACGACCCTCTTCGTAATCACGCTTACGAAGCAAAGTCATACCAAGTACCTCAGTATAGAACTTCAAAGACTGTTCCAAGTTGCCTACACGTAACATGGTATGTAGCATGCGCATATTAATCCTCCTTATTTACAGAGTGTTGTTGGTGTTCACCGAGCAGTTTTGCGACCCAGACCACGAGAATCAGGATTGGAATACCCATCAAGGTAGTCATCAGGAAGAAATTCGGATAACCGATATTGGTGACTATAGTACCTGAATATCCACCCAAAATCTTAGGAGTTAGGGTCATCAGGGAACTGAAAATGGCATATTGCACCGCCGTAAAGGACACACTGGTCAGGCTCGACAAGAAAGCAATAAAGGCTGCACCCGCCAATCCAGCAGCCAAATTATCCACGATTATGGCAAAATACAGCCAGGCAGAGCTGTAAGGCTTAATCACTTTCCCCTGCACCTCAACCATATCTGCATCACCCATCTTGAGCGGCTGAATCTCGACATCCAGAGCATTCGTCAAAGTTTGAGTCAAATCCACCATATAGCTGTGCTGCTGGGTCAAAACCACCTGATCTTGCTGCATCAGATTGACACTAATCTGCCTGGTCGCTGAAGCTACCAATTTTTCGGCTGGAATTGCAGCACTAAACGTACCTGCCTCATCCAGTTTGGCATCAAAATTCTGGCCATCTAGCGTCATTACAATTTTTTGCTGATCTTGCAGCGCTGCGCCCGTATATTGTCCACGTACTACAATGCTATTGTCCTGCTCATTGGCTGTAATAATATTGTCAGTCGTAATAGGCAACAGCAGTAATTGTGCCTGCTGAGCTTGGCTTTTAAGATAAGGCATATGCAGTGTCACTGCGGGTATATCCTGATCTTGATACTGAGCCTTGACCATCACGATATCGCTCTGTTCAAGCGCTGCTTTGGGAACCGGAATATTCCAGTAACCGACTTCGTCGGTGTCAACCTGATAATAATGCGATCCGACCTGCACTTCGACCTGAGCGAGTTTTTCTCCGGATTTAACCAGGCCTATAAAAATCAGATTCGTTGAACAGGCAAGAATAGCACCCACAAACATCAGCTTCATGATGTTCATCTTCTGGGCCAACAATCCGCCAAGAAAACCTCCGAGCAGGGAGAAAATCACCCCATATACCTTGACGGCTTCAGCAATCTGCTCCTTGCTAAAATTTAAATCCTGATAGAACACATTGGAAATTACCCCGGCAATAATATCGGAGACCCGATAAAAGCCAATCAGGAGCAACAGCACCAGCGCCAGTTTTAAGCCATAACGCTCAAAGAAATCGGCCACCGGATTCACCCAGGTTTCATAAGCCATCTGTCTGTTCACAGCGCCCATTTTGACCAGTACGGCACCCACCCCAAATGCAACTGCAGCGGAGCCAATAAAACGTAAAGCTTCAAAACAGAACAAAGCCAAGCTATCCTGAATAGCCCAGCGCTCTATCATAATGGTGACCAAGTTTCCTGAATACACATAGCTTGCAACAAAGCTGATAACGGCAATAAAAAACACACCAACCAGACGAAAATAGTCGCTACGCTGATAGTCTTTATGAATACGCTCTACCTGTGGCTCACGAATCAATAATGTAGTCAGAATACCCACCAGCATCACGGCTGCCATCGCCAGATAGGTCCATTTCCAGGCATCATAGATATAGTTGCCTTTGGCTGTGCCCAGATAGGCAGCCAGAAACAAAGCCCCTGCTCCTGCCACAATCATCCCGATGCGGTAACCGGCATTATAGGTCGATGCCAGCACGGTCTGCATCTGGGCTTCAGCCAGTTCAATACGATAGGCATCAATGACAATATCCTGGGTTGCCGCTGAAAAGCCGAGCAATACTGCCCCTAATGCCATTTGCTGTAAATGTGCCTGACCCAATGCCGGATCAGAAAATGCCATAATTGCAATTGCACAGACAATGAGAATCTGGGCAACCAGAAGCCAGGCCCGACGGCGACCCAAGGCTTTGGTTAGAAAGGGTAGCGGTAATTCATCAATCAGCGGTGCCCAGACAAATTTAAAAGAATATCCCAATGCAGCCCAGCTAAAAAAAGTCACGGCACTTTTGCTGATTCCGGCTTCACCAAGCCATAAAGACAAGCTGGAAAAAATGAGAAGAATCGGGACACCGGCTGAAAATCCCAAAAACAGCATGATCAAGGCACGTCGATCCAAAAATGCTGTAAATGCGGATTTCCAATCCGTCGTTTGTGTGGTCATTAGCTTGTTATTTTCCGTGAAAATCAATTGCTGCTATTCAATCCTGTAATACGCCATCTTTCAATAAGATTTATATAATTATCACATTCTGGATTTTTTTATTTTTGCCAAAAACGATGCCGCAGCTTGAAATTTTCAAGTAAATCTGTATACCTTAAACCTTATCAACGTAATATTTCGTTTTGGATTTTCAACAGTGACCCAGAGACTCGATCAAATTAATTCTTCTATTGCCACTAACACAACAACAGCCCAACTCTCTAAGCATTCTGAACTAGCAGTCTCAGTATTTGAAAAAAGCGAAATACACCCTACACTTGCGCATACCCGCCTCAGCGCAGAACAACTC
Source organism: Acinetobacter sp. S4397-1 (assembly GCF_024129285.1). Lineage (NCBI taxonomy): Bacteria > Pseudomonadati > Pseudomonadota > Gammaproteobacteria > Moraxellales > Moraxellaceae > Acinetobacter > Acinetobacter sp. S4397-1. The sequence goes on along the minus strand of NZ_JAMXXZ010000002.1, from coordinate 51,488 downwards.
ACACACATCCCCCAGCTCGAAAAAATTCCGGCTTCTACAAAAAGAATCAAACCCTTAAATAATTTTTTGGGACAGGACCGTGCCCGTGCCTCGGTAGAAGCCGGTATTGCGCTTCCTTATTCAGGCTATAACATTTTTGCTGTCGGCACTGCAGGTCTGGGCAAACGTACCATGGTAAAGCGGCTGCTACAGCAACATGCAAAAACCATGGAGACACCAAATGACTGGGTCTATGTCAATAACTTCCAGAACCAGCGCCAACCTATTGCCCTGCAACTTCCTGCCGGTCAGGGGCCAAAATTCCAGACAATTTTACATCAGAGCTGGCAGACTATTCTAAAGCAACTGGAACGTCGATTTACTGCGGAAAGCTATCACAACCGGATTGAAATGATTCGCCAGGAAACGGGAGACGAGCAGCAACAGGCGCTCATCGAACTGACCCGTGAAGGCGAAGATCTGGATTTAAAACTGATTACCCGCAACGATGAACATTGCTTCGTGCCTGTCTATCTAAAAGATGACAAGGTTCAGGAGATGTCACAGGATGACCTGAACGCCCTCAGCAACAAGGATCGCGCAGAAATTGCGGCCAATATGCGCTATATGGACAAGAAGCTGGAGCGTCTCGGCCTGCATCTGGGTGATCTGGAAGATGATGCACGTGATCGCGTGCAAGTGCTGAACCGTGATATTGCCAAACAGGTCGTTTTACCACGGGTTGAACATATCCTGTCCAAGTTCAAACATGTGGAAGGACTCGAACAGTATCTGAAGCAATATGCCGAAGACATTATTAATAATGTCGAGATTGTACTGGAACAGGAAGAAGATGACTTCACACCTGCGCTTTTCAGTCGTGTACCCGCCCGCTATCAGGCCAATGTCATTGTGTCCCATAAACCCAATGCTGGCGCACCAGTGATTTTTGAAGACTTTCCAACCCATTACAACCTCTTGGGGCATGTAGAGCAGCTGACCCAAAATGGCACGATTACCACAGATTTCACCTTAATCCGTCCCGGGTCACTCCATAAAGCCAACGGTGGCTTCCTGATGCTTGAAGCCGAGCAATTACTGGAACAGCCTTACGCCTGGCAGGGTCTTAAACGTGCGCTTAAATCGGGTCATCTGAAGCTTTCTTCTCTGGAACACATGCTGACCCTAACCGGCAGTATTTCAATTGAGCCCGCTGCTATCCCTTTAAATATTAAAGTGGTACTGCTGGCTGAACCGGAAATTTACTATGAAATTCTGGAGCTTGAACCAGAGCTAGGCAGTATTTTTAAAATCCGTGCCGACTTTACCGATACGCTGCAGCGCAATGAAGAAAATGAACAGGCCTATATGCAGCTGATTGCCGATTATGTGCAGTCTGATAAATTATTGCCTTTTGACCGTTCCGCTCTTTCCGCCCTGCTCACTGACTCTAGCCGTCAGGCCGAAGACCAGAGTTCTTTATCCCTGCATGCCTTGACTTTGGGGGATCTGATTCGCGAGGCTCACCATCATGCCTTTCAGGCCGCTGACAAGATGGTCTCTGAAAAGCATATCAACATGGCTCTGGATCACCGCAAATATCGCTTAGGCTATTTACGTGAACTGTACTGGCAGGATCTGACCCGCGGTACTCAACTGATTGAAACCCGCGGTCACCGTCTCGGTCAGATCAATGCCCTATCAGTGATCCATTATGCAGATGTCGAATTTGGCCTTCCTTCGCGTCTGACCGCTTCGGTCTATCAAGGCGGCGGAGATATTCTGGATATTGAACGCAGTGTTGAACTAGGCGGCTCTTTACATGCCAAAGGCGTGTTATTGATGGCTTCATTTCTGAAAGCACATTTCGGCCGTGAACAAACCTTGCATTTTTCAGCTGCTCTGGCCTTTGAACAAAGCTATGGACAGGTCGATGGAGATAGTGCAACCGTTGCTGAACTCTCCGCCCTCATCTCTGCGATTAGTCAATTACCGATTGACCAGTCTTGGGCCATTACCGGCTCCATGAACCAACTGGGCCAAGTGCAGCCGATTGGTGGAGTGAATGCCAAAATCGAGGGCTTTTTCGACGCCTGTAAACTGCAAGGTCTGACTGGCAAACAAGGCGTGATTATTCCACGTCAAAACATGCAGCACCTGATGTTACGCAAAGATGTGATTACAGCAGTCGAACAAGGTCAGTTTCATATCCATGCCATTGATACCATTGATCAGGCGCTTGAGATTCTGATGGCACGTCCAGTCGGCAAAATGGATAAAAAAGGCCGTTATAGCAAAGACTCGATTTATGCAGCAGTCATGGAACAGCTAGATTATTGGCAAGCCATTGAAGATGGTGCCGAATTTGAGGAAGAGCCAAAGAAAAAGAAAAAAAAGAAGAAGAAAAAGAAAAAAGAAAAAGCCGCAGTAAAAGACATTCAGGCAAAGCAAGACGCTCTTGCAGAAGCGCTGGCGGCTGAATCACAAGATCTGGAAAATTCCGGGCACAAGGCAGAAGAATAATTCTGCCCCCTATTTTCCTTTTACCCACATAAAAAAGCGCTTCTAAAAAGAAGCGCTTTTTTACAGCTGTGAGTTTAATTAAATCAATTAAGCTTCAGGTGCCGGGCTGTACTGTTCAACTAAAGACTTCAATTCACCTTTCTGGAACATATCGAGCATGATGTCACTACCACCAATCAACTCGCCATTGATCCAAAGCTGTGGGAATGTCGGCCAGTTTGCGATTTGTGGCAAAGTTGCACGGATATCCGGATTTTCAAGGATATTCACATAAGCAAATGGACGACCAATTTGACTGAGTGCTTCTACCGCACGCGCAGAGAAACCACACTGTGGAAATTGTGGTGTACCTTTCATATAAAGAAGTACTGCATGTTTAGCAATTTGGTCACGAATTAACGCTTCGGTATCGCGTACTTGTTCAGTCATTGATAAATCCTCAACTAATCTGTCTGGCATTATACCGAAATCCGAGAAAAACAGTATGGCTAATGCAATAAATCCATTTTTATTTACATTTACCCTTTAAATCTGCTCAGGTTTTTGCTTATATAAGTTTTTATTTCCACCTCCACTAAAGAGTCAGTCATGAACAATATTAGTCTCGCTCCGGTGCAAACTGATCAACCTTCTCACTTGATGCCAGTCTTTGGCCGTCAACCGATCAGCTTTATCCGAGGGCGAGGTGCATATCTGTATACCGAGGATGGTACGGAATATCTGGATGCCTTAACCGGTATTGCCGTATGTGGTTTGGGCCATGCACATCCGGTCATTGCTGAAGCGATTGCCGAACAGGCAGCCACCCTGATCCATACCAGCAACCTGTTTGAAGTACCTTGGCAGACTGCCGCAGCCCAAAAACTTGCCGAAGTAGCAGGCATGGAAGAGGTTTTCTTCTCTAACAGTGGTGCAGAGTCCAATGAGGGCGCCATCAAAATTGCGCGTAAATTCGGTCATATGCAAGGCATTGCCAGCCCTAAAATTATTGTAGCCGAGCACTCTTTCCATGGCCGTACCATGGCTACCCTGTCTGCAACAGGCAACAAGAAAGTTCAAGAAGGTTTTGGCCCTCTGGTTGAAGGTTTTATCCGTGTTCCTTTTGGCGATATTGAAGCCATTGAAGAAGTAGCGATCAACCATCCTGATATTGTCGCGATTCTGGTCGAGCCAATTCAAGGCGAAGGTGGAGTTAATACGGCTCCGCAGGGCTTTAGCTACCTGGAAGAAATCCGTCAGCTCTGTAACCAGCACCACTGGTTGATGATGCTCGATGAGGTTCAGACCGGAAATGGCCGTACAGGAAAATATTTTGCTTATCAGCATACCAATATTATTCCAGATGTACTGACCACAGCCAAAGGTCTGGGCAATGGCTTCCCGATCGGTGCTGTCATGACCCAAGGCCGTGGTGTAGGCGTTTTAACTGCGGGTAATCATGGCTCGACTTATAGTGGGACCGCCTTAGGCTCACGTGTGGTTTATACCATTATCGATATTATGCAAAAAGAAAATATCGTGGAAAATGCAGCGGAAAAAGGTGCTTATATTGTTGAGCAGCTACGTACCCAACTTGCAGCCCATAACGTGACCGTACGCGGTTTTGGCCTTATGATTGGAGTTGAATTACCGAAAGCCTGTGCCGAGCTGGTGGATATTGCACGTGATGAATACAAGATGATCATCAATGTAACCGCAGGAAATGTCGTGCGTCTGTTGCCTACCCTGAATATCACTCAAGAGCAGGCAGACCAGCTGGTGGAGCGTCTGGTTAAAATGATTAAAGCTTATCTGGCTTAAAACAGAACCAACCTTTAAACCCAAAAAAGCCGCTAGAAAGCGGCTTTTTTATAGTCTGGATATTTATGAGGCCACTTGTAACACGCGTCCCCCAGCAATCTGGCTAAAATATTGTTTCAGTGTATCAATGCAACGAAGCGTTTTGGTCGGCTGTTGTTCTCGTTTCGGCATGACGGCATAAAGTGTCAGTGGTGGAAGCTTCCATTCAGGCAACACTTCAACCAGAGAACCATTCATTAAGTCTTTTTTTCCATCCAGATATAAAATCTTGGCAATGCCATTTCCCTGCAAACACATGGCTTTGGCAACCTGACCATTGTTGGTGCTAAATCGTGAATTTAGCTCAAATTCCACCTGTTCTGCGCTATGAATATGCTTAAAATAAAAGCGCTGATACTGCTTGAAATGAGTCAGTGGCAACATATCATGAGTTTTCAGATCTTCGGGACGTGAAATGACTGACTTTTGATTAATATAACTTGGTGCAGCAACCAGAATCTGTTCAATCTGGATCAATGGTACAACCTGCAGGTTCGGGTCGTCCTGATTCTGGTCAAATTTCAGGGCAATATCGATACGCCCCTCCAACAAATCAACCTCATGACTGCTTGTATCCAGATGGACCCTCAGACCGCGATGAGCAGACATCCAGTGAGAAAGTGCAGGAATTACATGATTAGCGCATAATTCTGGCAAGGAGGCAATGCGAAGTTCACCTACCAGATCATCACGTAACTCATCTATGCGAACTTTGCCACGCTCTGCAGCCGATAGCATTTCTTGGCAACTGTGGAAAAATGCTTGCCCCACCTCAGTCAAACTTAATTTTCTTGTCGAACGATTTAAAAGTATAACTTCCATATCTTGTTCTAATGAGCGAATTTGTTGACTCACAGCACTGGTCGTGATCCCTAACTCACGAGCAGCCCCGCTAAACGAGTTCTTTTCCACAACGCAAGCAAAGACGCCCATTGCCCGAAGTTGATCTAACATAAATTTCCCTCTAAACTTATGAGATGCCTCATCTTTTGATAAAAGCAACTCATTGTATTATACGGTGAAATTTGCGCTTTGCATTATTTATTTAATTATTTGGTAAAACTGCTGTCGGATTAATCGGCTTACCATCCAAACGTACCTGGAACTCAAGCATGGTACGGTTGGTACCTGTTGATCCCATTTCTGCAATTTTCTGACCAGCTGTTACATTTTGACCACTTTTCACGTTTAATTTACTGTTATGTGCATAAGCGGTGATATAGCCATTAATATGCTTGATCAGTATCAGGTTGCCATATTCTTTTAAGCCATCGGCTGCATAGACGACCTGCCCATCGGCTGCTGCCATCACTGGATCACCCATTTGGCCACCATAACGGGTGCCTTTGATATTTGCATCCAGATCATAGGCCTGCAAAATTGGACCATTTGACGGTTTTACCCAACGCAATCCAGCCGCGGTAGATACCGGAGTTACCGGTGTAGGACTTATGCGTGGAGTGGTCTGTACAGTGGTGCTGACTGAAGGCGCCGGTGTCGGTACTGCAATAGTTTGACGCTGGATAGGTGCAGCTTGGGTAACAGGCTGAGCCGTTGTACGACGTGCGGCATTCTTTTTCAGGCGGATCGACTGTCCTACATAGATGCGGTATGGCGGAGCAATATCATTCATTTCTGCAATACTGATATAGTTCAGGCCATAACGTGTCGCAATACCGCTCAAGGTATCCCCAGAACGAACCGTATAAAAGTCAGGAGCTGTAGCATAGCGAGCCGGATTATTCACCTGAGGCTTGGTTGCACAACCTGTCATAATGATTGCGGATGCCGCTGCGATCGATAAAACCAGCGTTTTCATCAAGGTGGATGTTGAGGCTATCGCGAAGCTTTTCGTTGACACCAAGGACATTATCTTCCTCTCTAAACATTTATACGGTTGCAAAATTGCGTTAAGAGTAGCAAAGTTTTACTGCAATATACTTGCAATAGTTATTTTTTCACAAAGTTATAACACTTATAGAAGATTTTCAGGCAGCTGAGCCTGTAAGTCGTGCAAGACTGCGTAGTTTGTGGCATCTATCTGGATAGGCGTGATACTAACATAGCCGTTTGCGACTGCGAAAAAGTCAGATTCGATCTCGGTCAGGCCTTTTTTTGGCTCTGCAACTGCCTCACCTGCCAGCCCAATCCAGTAGACCTGACGCCCACGCGGATCCACATGACTGCTAATGGGCTTGGATTGTGAACGACGGCCCTGATAGGTCACCTTGGCACCTTTTAAAAGGGCTATATCCGGAATATTAATATTAAAGATATGTCGCTCCGGTAAGACGGGCAGACCCTGTGCAATAAAATCACGTACCCAGGTTGCCGCAACCCGGTAATCTTCAGAAGATTCATAGCCGCGGACATTGGCACCACATAGCGAAACCGCCAGTGCAGGATGCTTGCTCAGCCGCCCTTCCAGGGCCGCCCCTACAGTACCTGAATAAAGCACATCATCTCCCAGATTTGCCCCGCTGTTAATGCCGCTGACGACCAGATCAAATTCAAGATCGAATAAACCGTTCATGGCCAGATAGACACAATCTGCAGGCGTACCGTTGACCGCCCAGACATCAGGAGAAATCTGGATCGGCCGGAGGGGACGGTCCAAGGTCAGCGCACTGGAATAGCCGCTGCGTTCACTTTCAGGTGCCACCACCACCACACGCCCTAAAGCACTTAAAGCCCGTGCCAAAGCCTGAAGACCAGGGGCAAACACACCATCATCGTTTGAAATCAATATATTCACAAAAAATCTCGTTATGCCAGAAAATGACTCGTTAGGACATTTCATTGTATTCGTTCAGGAATTATATATATTTGTGGCCTTACATCCACCTTTAATAAATCTGGTTCATCATGATGAAAAAAAAATCTTTATCAGGGGTAGCATTGTGCTTTAGCGCACTTTTTTCTCACTCAGTACTTGCAACGACTGATCTGACCACCGAAGAAAGCAATACAATCATTAAAGAAGATATTGCCGCAGCACAAGTCATGGCTGAGGTATGCCCTGCCATTATTGGTAAAAATGCAACATTTGACAGCGTAATTCAGCAATTGATCCAAACCTATCTTGGGGAATACTCGGTTAAAGGCATGACCTATTCAGCGCTTCAGGCCGATTCAGAATATAAATCTTTACTGGAAGAAGCACGTGACGGTGCAAAACAGTCTTCTCAGGAAGAACAACAAACAGTTTGCCAGGAAATTCTTGACCATCAAGGTTGAATCCGGTGTTAGGATCCTAAATAAGACGATGCTTACATCGTCTTATTTTTCTTACAGATATCTTCACAATTCTACAGCTTCACTACATTTTCATACTTTTCAATTTAAGAAATAGGTTTAAGCTAGGCAAATTATTGTTCTAAAGCTGATTTTTGAGTTTTCAATGAAAAAGACCTTATTTAAAACCTTCTCTTTGTGCGCCATTTCTGTGGCAGCTTTTCTGGGCGCTTCCGCACATGCTGCTGATGAAAATATTGAAGTTACACCCGTTCAATCTGTGACTCCGCATGAACTTGCTGCGATTTATGTCTTATCTGAAATCTGTCCAGGCATGGTCAAGGACAAAGCCAAATTCAACCAGGGCTATAACAAGCTGGTGGCTGAATATTTACCAGGTCAGAAAAATCCGGTAGAAAGCTTAAATCAATTGAGCAAACAAGCAGATTTTCGTCATATTCTGGCCGAAGCCAAGACCGATGCCAAAAAGGCCGGTAAGAAAAAAAATCAAGTGATTTGTGATGAATTAACTGCCTACAGCAATTAAATCATTTTTCTTGCAGCTACTTACAATACTTTTAAAATAACCCCGGGTTTCCCATAGAAGTCAGCCTAGCTTTGTCCTAAAATGCTAGGCTCTTTTGTGCCTACATCAAGATATTGGAACCCACTAGAAATGACCCAAAAAACCGCTCTTGCTGCATTATTATTAATTCCTAGTTTCAGCTTTGCAGCAACTGTCTTATCTGCACCACCAGAATTGAATAATAAATCTTATGTGCTAATGGACTTCGAGACAGGGCAAATTCTCGCTGCAAAAAATGAAAATGAAAAACTTGCCCCGGCTTCAATGACCAAGATGATGACCAGTTATCTCATCGAACAGAAGTTATTAAGCGGTGAGCTGACTGAAAATGAACAGGTTCGTATGAACGAATCTGCCTGGTGCCGTGGGAGTAGCACCGAGTCATGTATGTATGTGCCCTTAAATGGTACCGCGACTACACTGGAAATGTTACGCGGGATTATTATCCAGTCCGGTAATGATGCTTCTAAGGCGATGGCTGAACATATTGCAGGGAACGAAGGTACCTTTGCACATATGATGAATCAGGAAGCGAAACGTATCGGCATGGTCAATACCAGCTTTGTGAACTCAACCGGTATGCCCGCAGAAGGTCATTATTCAACTGCAAAAGATATGGCGATTTTGGCACAGCACATCATTAAAGACAGCTCAAAATACTATCCAATTTATTCAGAAAAAGAATTTACCTTTAATGGCATCAAACAGGGTAACCGTAATGCTCTACTCTATACAGATCCAAGTGTGGATGGCTTAAAAACCGGCCATACCGATGAAGCGGGTTTCTGTTTAACCACCTCTGCCAAACGCGGACCAACTCGCCTGATCTCGGTGATTTTTGGTGCGCCATCGATGCAGGAACGTGCCTCACAGACACGCGACTTGCTGGCTTGGGGTTATGCCAACTTTGAAACCAAAAATGTTCAACCCGCCAAGCAGGTGTTGGCTAAGGCCAAAGTCTGGTTTGCAAAGGAAGATGAAGTTCAGATCGGCCTTGCAGAAAACTTTAATGTGACTATGCCTAAAGGTCAGGCTAATGCCATTAAAACCCAGTTGGTGGTTCAGCCGAAACTGACTGCACCGTTACAGCCAGGTCAGGTCGTGGGGAAATATGTAGCGACTCTGGATGGTAAAGTCATTTCAGAAAAACCGCTAGTTGCTTTAAATGCGGTTGAAGAAGCAGGCTTCTTTGCACGTATGCTCGACCATATCAAACAGTTCTTCAGCAACCTGTTCTAAGTCAAACATTCCGTCTTAGACGAAAGCCAAAGCATTCACTCAGATGGATGCTTTTTTGTTCTATACTCTTCATGTTTTTTAATAAGCCTCGGACCCCGCAATATGCACCCAAATATTCGCCCTTATTTAAGCACTCACCCACAGATCGATACTTCCTGCTATATCGATCCCATGAGCATTGTGGTCGGTGATGTGGTATTGGCTGAAAATGTCTCAGTATGGCCTTTTGCGGTGATTCGTGGTGATGTGAACTCGATTCGAATCGGTAAAAACTCCAACGTTCAGGATCATGCCATGCTGCATGTCAGCCATAAAAAATCTGACAAACCGAATGGTTCACCTTTAATTATTGGAGAAGATGTCACGATTGGCCATCATGTGACTCTACATGGCTGCACCATTGGCAACCGCGTCCTCATTGGCATTAACAGTATTATTCTGGATGATGTGTTAATTCCTGATGATGTCATGATTGGTGCAGGAACGCTTGTACCGCCCGGCAAGGTACTGGAAAGTGGCTGGTTATATGTGGGTAGCCCTGCCAAGAAAGCCCGTCCACTAACTGAAAAAGAGTTGGCTTTTTTATCCTATTCCGCACAGAATTATGTCAAGGTATCGACTAATTACTTGAACCAAACTTGAGCTTCTCTATCCATCATACATAAAAATTGGCTTAAAAAATAAAAGGACGAGAGGCACCGCTTGGGCTACCACACCAAATGCACTGCTCTAGTCCTTGGGTGCGATAGTAGTCAATTACTCTGTGTTGATGCTTTTTTCTCAAACAGCAGCATTGCTATATGTAAGTGGTTCTCAAGTTAGGGTTTGTTAACCTTTCATAAAGGCAGCCAAATATAAATATAAGCTAAAAAACCGCACTTTAATAATTTCGCTTTAGCTGATCATACCGAGTAGCCATACCTCTAAGCTGTTTTAAGCTTGCAAAGCTATTGTCAACTAAAGGCCTCATTTCATATACATACCGATCTATATTTTTACCCCCTAGACTTCGAGTAAATTCTTCCCCGGGCATTTATTTGAGTTTGAATATATTGATTTTTTTCTCTTAGTAATTTTTCGTCATAACTTTTATCAGCAATAATATCAGTTTCTGCCACACCCAAACAAACAACTAAAGCAGGAGAAACTTGGACCTTATAGCTTGTCTCATCCCCAATGATAATTCTAGGATTACCATTTAAATCGACTCCTAAATGAATTTGAGCACTGTCTCCACCGATACTTTTGAAATACCCAGATTTTGAATCCCCGTAGCAGACTGATGTGTGCGCCTAGCTTGCACCAATAAATATCCACTCTGAAGCAACGTCAGAGGAAATTAAATACTTGGAATAGTTTATTTTTGACCATCGAGAAAACTGCTTGAATATTATATTGGATTTCCTAAAGGCGGTAAGTAAATCTCGCCAAGACAAACCTAGTCAAATTTGATCAAAAATAGTTTCAATAAGATTTCAAAGATTTTGTTCGGGATAAATATAAAAATGACGGAAAATAGTTCTTAACTTAGACCGCGTTGATGTCAGCATGGTATGAGGTGTAATGAGTGTAAAATCGGGTTAGCGATTGATTGTACTATCTCGCTATTTTTTAAAAAATATCTATAGATCCGACACTACAATATTAAATTTTTTTATAGGTTTAAAATTAATACTTCTTAGATTAGCATTTGAAGTGCAACACCATGTTGTTGCCATAATACCTGACTCGGACTTTTAAAGCCGAGTCTTTTTCTTGGGCGATGATTCAATCGTTGAGTAATTTCTGCAATATATGCATCCGTATAGTCATTCAAGTCACTGCCTTTTCTAATATATTGTCTGATCAATCCATTCGTATTTTCATTCGTTCCACGCTGCCAGGCGCTATAGGGATCAGCGAAATACCAGTCGACATCTAATTCCTGAGCAGCATACTCATGCAGACTGAACTCCTTCCCATTGTCCGCGGTAATTGTTTTTAGATGTGCTTTGATGGGTTTCAACAATCTGATCGTAGCCTGGCAAACTTCCTCAGCCTTGCGCGTGCTGCACTTTTTCAGCCAAAGATAACCCGTCTTCCGATCTACAATTGAAACCAGAGATTGTTGGTGGTTCTTGCCAACAATCGTATCTATTTCCAAATCACCGAAGCGGGAGCGCTGCTCAATCTCAGCAGGTCGATCATGGATACTTTTGCGGTTTGTCAGTTGGCCACGAGTCTCAATGGAGCCATATTTTCTCTTCCTTTGATTTCTGAAACGTAAGTTGTGGAAGAGCACACCACCTCTGCTTTTATCCTGCTGTATAAACCTGTATATGGAATGCAGACTGACTGAAACATGAGAAGCAATCTGTTCGGGACTCCACTGGAGATCAAGATAAGCAATGACCTGTACCCAAGTATCATAAGGGATTCTTTTGGGATTAGGGCAATGCCGTCTGCGAGCTAATTTATGGGCATGTTTAGCGAAATAACCATTCCTTGCTCGATTGCGTGCTATCTCTCTGGAAATAGTGGAAGGTGAGCGATTTAGCCTCCAGGCAATATAACGCTTAGAAAAACCTTCACGTAACAATGTAGAAATCTGATATCTTTCTTCTTGAGTAAGATGAGTATAGTTCATGATGCAACTTTGACTTTGGTCGGTCGGAAGCAAAATGCTAGCTCATCTTGCTTCCTTCCAATAATTTAATCTCTGTTGCACTTCATTTGAGAATCCAAGCTTATAAAAAAACCTCTCAATAGAGAGGTTTTTTTATTTCAGATTCGATTAACGATTGTTTTCGTCGTCTGAAGAATCTTCAAATTTCGAGTCATTCTCAAAGCCTGTGCCTTGAGCACCAAAGCCTGCGCCTTGACCACCAAAGCCCGCGCCTTGGCCACCAAAACCGCCAGCACCCTGACCGAAGCCACCTTGGCCACCGAAACTACCTTGGCCACCGAAACCGCCAGCACCTTGACCGAAGCCGCCTTGACCACCAAAGCCGCCTGCGCCTTGACCACCAAAGCCACCTTGACCACCAAAGCCACCCGCGCCTTGACCACCAAAGCCCGCACCTTGAGGACCAGCAGGTGCACCAGCAGGACGTGGATTACGTGCAGGAACTACAGTTGAAATTGCATGTTTGTAAACCATTTGGCTTACTGTATTTTTTAATAAAACAACATATTGGTCAAAAGATTCAATATGACCTTGTAATTTGATACCGTTTACCAGGAAGATAGAAACAGGAATACGTTCCTTACGAAGAGAATTCAGAAACGGATCTTGTAAAGTTTGACCTTTAGACATGTTATAACTCCAAAAAAAATTAAAAATCAGCGCAAAAAACTATCTCTATTTTTCAATTAAAAATTATAAAAAAGATAGTCTCTAAATTTTGCTTTATCCGTGACAGTTTCGCAAGTCTTCTTGGGCCTGCTCGAGCGTAAAATATGTAGTAAATTTATGCTTTTCTTGCAAAGATCTCAACCAGGTATATTGACGTTTTGCAAGTTGTCGTGTTGCAAACAAAGCCTTATCTTCCATTTCTCGTTGTTTTTCGCTACTTATATTGCCATTTTTTAAGAATTCTATGGCCTGACGATAACCAACTGAACGCATTGACGTTAAATTATCATCAAAATCGTATTTTCCCATTAACTCCTTAACTTCATTCAAAAATCCGTTTTTCCACATTAATTCAAGCCGTATCTCAATACGTTTGTGCAATTCTACCCGATCTGGCATCAGGGCATAATTATGGAAACTGTAACGATATGGTTGATTTTTTGGTTGTTCTGCTTGTAGTTTTGTAATCGGCTCACCTGTCAGCCTAAAGACTTCCAAGGCACGAATGATGCGCTGTTTATCACTTGGCTTAAACTTTTGTCCAGCGACCGGGTCAACCCGACACAATTCTGCATAGACGGCCTCCCAGCCTTCACGTATAGCCTGATCTTCAATCTCAGCACGAACCGTATAGTCTGCACTTGGCAAATTATCCGACAAACCTTCTAATAGCGCCTTAAAATACAGCATAGTGCCACCCACTAAAATCGGAGTCTTACCACGGGCATGAATCTCATCGATCAGTTTGCAGGCATTTTCGACAAAGTTTGCAGCCGAATAGACTTCCATCGGACTAATAATATCGATCAGATGATGCGGATAACGCGCCAGTTCCTCTTTTGAGGGCTTGGCTGTACCAATATCCATCTCCCGGTAAACCAAGGCTGAATCAACTGAAATCAGTTCAAAATTTCCTTGCTCATAAAGTTCACATGCCAAAGCAGTTTTACCGCTTGCAGTTGGTCCCATTAAATTGATGACCGGCAGTTGATTGGACATGTAAGACTACTCTCCCCGAGCAAAAAGTTTATCAAGTTGAGCCAATGGAAAAGCTCGCCAGGTTGGACGACCATGATTACATTGACTCGCAAATTCAGTGTGTTCCATCTGACGCAATAAAGCATTCATTTCAGATAGACTTAAAATACGATGGGCACGTACTGCACCGTGACAAGCCATGCCTGCCAGAATCTGGTCACGTTTCTGCAATAAGCCCTGCGCCTGATCATTGGGATCAAGGTCATTAAGAAGTTCAGGAATCAAGGCATCAAAATCGGCTTTGTGCAAAATGGCCGGTACACCACGTACAATCACCTGCTCATCACCATACTGATCAATTTCCAGCCCCAGACGTGCCAGCTGATCTCTCAGCTCATCAATCCGCATGGCCTGCATCCGGCTGATATTCACAACTTTAGGTATCAGCAATTGTTGTGACATCCAGAATTCCGGCTTGTCCCAGGCCATTTTCATCTGTTGCAGCAAAATACGTTCATGTGCCGCATGCATATCCACAATAATCAGGCCTTCGGTATTCTGTGCCAGAATATAAATGCCATGCAGCTGGGCAATGGCAATGCCTAAAGGATGTTCATCGACTTTGCTTTGCAGATGAGTCTGAAAGCTATCGCCAATAGACGCATCGGTAACAGTGTCAAGCTCTCGCAAGGGTGCCAAATAGCTTTTTAAGGCATTATTGAGCTGCTGTGAACCAGTATAAGATTTACTGTAATCCGGCGCATAATGCACAGTTTGCGGCCGTGAGGATTCAAAATCTGTCAGTATATCCAAAGGTGCATTTTCGTCCTGAACAGAGACAGTGGACGAGTGAGCTGGCATTTGGGCTATCACTGACTGGTGCAGGCTGAATTGCTCCTGATAGCGTGGTTGAGATGCACTCGCCACAGCTTCATCTTCAGTCTTCATTGCCTCTGACAGATCAGCACTCGCCGTCTGGAACTGTGCCAAGGTTTCCTTGGCATAATGCCGTACAAACTCATGCACTTCACGCTGGTTCAGAAAACGTATTTCATGCTTGGTCGGATGCACATTGACATCAATACTTTCCGGGTCAATTTCCAGAAACAGTAAATAGGCCGCATGCTGATGACCATGCAGAATGCCATCATACGCCATACGCAAGGCATGGGAAATGGTCTTATCTTTGACAATCCGCCCATTCACATAGACATATTGCAGATCAGCCTGTGCACGTGCATCAGAGGGATGACCGAGCCAACCCGATAAACGCATGTTAATACTATCTGCATCCATCCAGTAAGCATTTTCAGTAAACTGGCGGCCAAGTAACTGCTGCACCCGCTGAAAGCGTAATGCGCCACTGTCTGCCACTGGCAGATTCAGTTTGATGCTGTCATTGTGTTCCAGAACAAAACGGATATTAAAATGGGTCAAGGCCATACGGCGGACAATTTCTTCAATATGCCCAAATTCGGTTCCAGGCTTTTTCAGAAATTTACGTCGTGCCGGTACATTAAAGAATAAATCCTGCACCCGGATCTGGGTGCCTTTAGGCGCCGCGACCGGCTGAATTTCCTGATGTTCAAACGCGGTCCCATTGACTTCGACCTGATAGCCAATGCCGTCTTCATTCTGGCTACTGGTCAGACTTAAACGCGATACAGCAGCAATCGATGCCAAAGCCTCACCACGAAATCCGAGACTGTTAATGGCATGCAGCTCTTCCGCAGTCTGAATTTTACTGGTCGCATGACGTAGCACAGCCAATGGCAAATCTTCATGATGGATACCACGTCCATTATCAGTGATTTCAATCAGTGTACTGCCGCCCTGTTCCACCCGGATCAGCAGCTCGGTTGCTTCTGCATCAATTGAGTTTTCCAGTAATTCCTTCACTACAGATGCGGGGCGTTCAATCACCTCTCCCGCTGCAATCTGGTTGGCAAGTGCCGGATCAAGTGCACGGATACGGCGTATACTGAGATCATGAACCATGTGAAAATTCGCGCTCCAAAGCCTGTTTTAATGCCAGATTAGATGAAATCAAACTCACAGTACGTGTAAGTTCATCTTCGGATTTTAAAATTTCAATAATTAAATCTGCCTGTGGAATTTCATCCCCACCTTTAGATGGCCATTCAAATAAAAATAACGCATTCGGCGTTTCCAGATAATCTCGAATGCCCATCAATTCAAGCTCATAAGGGTCATTTAGACGATACAGGTCAAAATGAAAAATATCCTGCTCATTAATTTGATACGGCTCAACCAAAGTATAGGTGGGGCTTTTTACCGAGCCTTTGTGACCAAGCTGCTGCAAGTAATAGCGCGTTAATGTAGTTTTCCCTGCCCCCAGGTCACCAATCAAATAGACAACACCAGCAGGAAAGGTTTCTGCCAGAACTTTGGCCAATTTTCGGGTATCTTCTTCATGATTTAAAGTGACATTCAAGGAATAAGGCATATTACTCACGACATGCGATAAAAGAATAATTATGATAGCATCGCAGCACTTTAAAAGCCTATTCACCTCTGTGAGAAACTGTGTTTTTTCACAGCATCTGTTTTAATAAGAGAGCTTGCGACCTAATCATGCATTCGCCTGTTGATTTTAAGCCGCCTATGCTGAATGGCGTAAGTGCAAGTAAAGTTTTTTTGCAAGCTGTTTCCCCCCGTCCTGCGACCATTTATGCTTATTTATGTCAGCAGTTCCGGCACATTGAACCCCACGAATGGCGGTCCCGCTTTGAGCTCGGTCTGGTGTATGACGCTCAGGGCCAAGTCTTAACGGTAGAGAGTCCCTTTCAGCCCAACACGCACTGTTTTTACTATCGCTTTTTGGCTTATGAAGTCCATGTTCCCTTTCAGCATCAGATTCTGTTTGAAAACGAACATCTGCTGGTGGTCGACAAGCCACACTTTTTGACCATGAGTCCCACCGGACAGTATGTACAGGAAACGCTACTCGTCCGGCTAAAACAGCAGACTGGAAATGAGCATCTTAGCCCGATTCACCGACTGGACCGTGAAACTGCCGGGGTTGTGCTGATTTCTAAATGTGCAGAATCACGTGGTGCCTATCAACAGATGTTTGCGACCCGGCAGGTACAAAAAACCTATCATGCGATTGCTGCTTATCGTCCTGATTTAAACTTCCCGATGACTTTAAGCCTGAAAATGGAAAAAGGGCAGCCTTTTTATACCATGCAGATCGTTGAAGGTGAGCCAAATAGTGAAACGCTTATTCAATTGCTAGAACACAAAGGGCAATGGGCGAAATATGAACTGCACCCCCATACCGGGAAACAGCATCAGCTGCGCGTCCATTTGAATCATTTAAATATCCCGATTCAACATGATCCTTTTTATCCCGAAGTGGTGCATAAAGCTGAACATGACTTTTCCAAGCCTTTAAAACTGCTTGCCAAACAGCTCAAGTTTAAGGATCCGCTCACAGAACAACAGATGAGTTTTAGTTCAAAATTTGAATTGACACTGTAAATCGCTTGTCATTACAGATTATTTTCTAAAATCGGTCGCTTTAAGATTGAAATTCAACATTAAATGATTAGAATAAATGCGAAAAGTTAAGTAATTTAAAGCTTTGAAAATATTATGAGAAAAACTGAAGTCTATCAAATTCGCCTGGATTCCCAAGAAAAGAAACAGGCTTTTGCAGTATTTAAGCAATTAGGGATTACACCCGCTCAGGCAGTGCGGCTGTTTTTTAAACAGGTTGTTATTACCAAGTCAATTCCTTTCTCCATCGAGAACCAGAATATCGATCTGGAGCAGCTGATTAAATTGCGCAAACTGAAGCAAAATGAACTGAGAGCAGAGCAAGCCCTTCATCCGGTTACTACTGCTCAGGCAGCAGATCATCAAGAACTGGTTGCAGATGATGATCATCTTGATTTATTTGAAGAACTTAATGCAATTTTGGGTGAAAGCGACAAAATTTAACATTGTTGCACTTAGGAACAATTCTTAAGTCCTTCCTCTGGCTAATTTCGCTATGCTTTATGCTAATGATCAAGCAAAATTAGCATGGAGTAAGCCAATGATTGTACGACGTGCCCAGTCGGAAGATCTGCATAATCTGGCTGTTTTATTTGATGAGTATCGCCAGTTTTATGGTGCTTCTTCCAATTTTGATCTTTCCCATCAATTCCTGAAACAGCGTTTTGAAGATGGTCAAACCGTTATTTTCATTAATACTAAAGATGAGGCCTTAATTGGCTTTATTGTGCTGTATTTAGGTTTTTCCTCAGTCGCCTGTTCCACTTATTATATTTTGGATGATGTTTATATCAGCCCGGCTTATCGCCGTCAGGGCGCAGCCAAACAGTTGATTGATACAGCAGTTTTATTTGCCAAACATCAACAGGCCTTAAGAATCAGTCTGGAAACCCAAAAGAACAATTACCAGTCCCGCCACTTGTATGAATCCATGGGATTTGTTAAAGATGATGAGTTTCAGACTTACCACTGCTTTTTAAAATAAACCTTTTAACTTGCGCTTGTTATTCTGAACGGAATTTTGCCTGAGCCACCTGTTCTTCGGTCAAATAAATCCATTCCCCCTCCCCCAAGTCATTACATGCCAATGCCCCAATCTGGGCACGATGTAGCTGCTCAACTTTATTTCCCACTGCAGCCAGCATACGCTTAACCTGATGATACACCCCTTGATGAATGGTCATTTGTAAACGTTTTTCATCCAGACGACTGATATGGGTCGCTGCAAAGATACCTTTTTCATTTCTTAGCTCAACTCCCTGTTCCAGCTGCTGAATCTGCTCCGTTGTAATCGGATCGGCTGTGGTCATCTGATAAACCTTTGCCACATGCTTTTTCGGGTGCGTCAGGGCTTGCAGAAACTGACCATCATCTGTCAATAGTAACAGCCCGGTGGTATCCTGATCCAGACGACCCACACATTGCAGGCCGCGATTCAACAGAATGTCGTCAAACAGGTCAAAAACACTGAAGTGATGTGTGGCCTGATGGGAACATTCATAGCCTTGAGGCTTATTTAAAGCGATATAGACTTTTTCCCGGTAGCGATGTTCATGACCATAGACACTAAATATAAGGTCTTGCAGATTGAGCTTATATTTGGGTTCATCGATGATTTCTCCCTGAATTGAAACAGCACCATTCTTAATTAGTTGCTGGCAATGCTTACGTGAACCGAAACCTTGTGATTGCAACATTTTCTCTAATAGCATCTGTTTGAACCTGCTTAAACGGGAGATAGGCGCATTCTATACTGAAATTCCATCAAGATTCTGCGCTGTCCGGTTTTTCTCCCCCTCTCAGGTTAAAAAGCCTATAATCCTGTGAAGTTTCATTTTTCTATCTCCTATGTCCCAACTTGATTTAAACCTGATTGTTCTTTTGGTTTTACTGGCTTGCGGTATATTTAGCCATAATAGTGCAGTGACCATTGCTGCAGCGGTGCTGATTGTACTTAAAATTACGCCACTGCATGACCTACTTCCTTATGTTCAGCAGCACGGCCTAAATATCGGGATTATTATTTTAACGATTGGCGTATTGGCCCCGATTGCGAGTGGAAAAATTCCTGGGGAAAGCATTCTGAAATCTTTTCTTAGCTGGAAATCTTTACTGGCGATTAGTATTGGTCTTTTTGTGGCCTGGCTCGGTGGACGTGGGGTCAAACTGATGGCAAATCAGCCAGATGTAGTGGCCGGCCTGTTGATTGGTACAGTCGCAGGTGTAGCTGTCCTGCGCGGGGTACCGGTGGGACCATTGATTGCAGCCGGGATTTTATCGTTATTGATTGGAACCAGATAATGGAAGTGAATTCGCATCAAGTGCAACAAGGCGTAATCCAGGAAAAAGAAGATGCCCTGAAACACCCCTATTTCAGCTTCCTGGCATATCCATTTATCGCAGCCATGTACTCAATAATTTCCGTTCCGAAGCTTAAGCAGTCACCTATTAGAATAGTTTTAAGCCCTTTGGATAAGCATTTCAATCCGGTAGTTTTTTCCCACAATGTGGACAATAAGCATAGTGTTCCCGCTCTTGCTGTAATGCTTCTTCGCGTTGCTCACGCATCAATTGAAAAATAATATCCTGCGTCTGCTCCATACTCAGTCCGACCTCTTTACGAATATTTTCAATTTTCTCTTGATCAATCAATAAATCGATTTCAGCATTTTGTAATAATTCTCTAAACTTTAATTCCAGATTTTGTTTACGTTGTTCCAATTCATGCGTTAAACCCGTGGCTAAAATACCCGCTGGCAACGCGGCTAACCCTACCCCTAAAATGGTAATAAGTGCACCCAAAAAACGCCCTACAGGCGTAATAGGGGTTACATCTCCATACCCCACAGTGGTGAGTGTGACCACCGCCCACCACATAGAAGCCGGAATTGAAGTAAATACCTCTGGTTGCGCCTTGCTCTCAACCACATATATACAGGCGGCTGCCATGACAATCATGATGCTCAAAATAAATACGACTGCCTGAAAAGAACCTTTTTCACGTTCAATCACGCGCAAGAGAATTTGCAAGGATACAAAATACCGAGTCAACTTTAACAGTCGTAACAGCCGTAAAATTCTGAGAAAACGTAAGTCGATCGGCACCCAAAAATTGATATAAGCCGGTAGAATGGCTAATAAATCAATCATTGCTCCACCGCTTTTTACCCAATTCAGGCGATTCTTCCATGCACTTTCAAAGGGACTCTCTTCCGCGATAGACCAAAAACGCAAGAGATATTCGATAGAAAAAATCAGGATAGAAAAATATTCAAATAAATCAAAAAACAACGAATAAGATTGATAAATATCATTTACTGATTCCAATAATACGGCGCTGGCATTACTAATGATCAGTAAAATTAAAAAATAGTTGATGATTCGGCTAAATTTTGTTTCGTATTCTTCATTATGTAAATTGTTATAAACGAATTTTCTGAGTGAGTACCACGTGGTAAATACCATATTCGTGCAAATTGTGATTGAGAGTACTTTCTATTTTAATCTGTTAATTCAAGTTGAAAAAGATGGAATGCCGGATAAATGATAAAGTATTTATCAAACATCCATCTTCAGTACTTCACGCAAGGTTATTCAACAAACAGTAAGGCCAGACGCACCTGATCATAGCCCATCCGCGGACTGGTCAGCTCGACAATCGGGCGTAATTTGATACTGCCATCATCATTAAAATGATCGGAGTTTTGGCGTTTAGTCAGACGTTTATAAATCTTGCGCACTTGCTCAACCACCTCTTCCCCCGGATGAGCGATTGAAATATCCAGTCCTCGTTCCTTCTGCAAACGGCCCAAATGATTAATAATGGTTGCAGGCGTCAGACCACGTTCTGTCGCAATATCAGCAATTTCATAGCCTTCTTCAAACAGTTCACGGGTTTCATCCAGCGTGGCAGTGGCATAATTGGTTTTAGCGCCACTTTTGGCAATTTTCCTTTCATTACGCTGAATTTCAGTTTCATTCAAGGTTCCGCCGCAGTGACGAATAAAGGCCTTATGCTGAGTAGTCAAATCGACATGGGAAAAATTAGCCTCGGCTTCATCAGACAGTTCCTGAAAACGGCGATCTGCTTTAATCGCCAAACTGTCAAGCTCTAAAGCCTGTTCATTAAAACCTTTCAGGCGTAATCCACTTAAGGTCTTTAAACGTGATAGCGCCACATAGCCCTGCCCTTTTTCAAAGGTATGGTTGAGGTCAATTTCAGCCGCCTCTAATGTCATGCCTTGAGATTTATGAATGGTAATGGCCCAGGCCAGACGTAAGGGAATCTGCTGGAAACTGGCAATGGTTTTACCCGCTTCATTATCGACTGACCAGGTTTCAGGCTCAACAAGCAAGGTGGTTCCATCGGTGAGTTTCACTTTAGGCAGAATGCCATATTCATCATCATCTTCAAAACCAATGACTTCCCCCAAACTGCCGTTGATATAACCCATATCAAAGTTATTTTTCACGAACATCACTTTGGCATGTTTTTTCAGAGTTAAAGCCTCGGGGGCTCGCACGGATGATTTTAAGGTTTCAATCAGTTTTTCATTTCCATCACACTGCGCATCGAACTGCCGTGGATCCTGATCAATTTCATTCAGATGTTTAAAGTTAATACTGTCCACATCCATGTTATGGGTATACAGACGCGTATAAGTCTCGCCGATTTCTTGCTGACGTGTGCTATGCAGTGCGGCCAGATGCTCCTGCGTAATGGCCTGAGCACGAATCGCATTTAAAATGTCATTCAGATAATCATTGCCCTGACGATGCTGCTCAGTCAGATAACACACCCGAAACTTGGCTTCGACCCAAGCTTCAGACATAAAACAGAATTTGTCCCGATTACGCTCATCATTTTTACCCACTGGCGGTAACTGGAAAAAGTCACCTGCTACAATCACCTGAATGCCGCCAAAAGCCTCATCGCTTTCCTTGAAATATTTCAGTACCTGATTGACCAAATTCAGCTGCTTGGCATGCAACATGGAGATTTCATCAATAATCAGGACTTGCGCATTTTCCAGATGTTCTTTCAGGTATTTACGCTCTTTCATGCGCTTTAAGTCTTCGTCAGACAAAAAGTCCTTAATCCCGATACCCGCCCAAGTGTGAATCGTCATCCCGTTCATGTGCGTCGCCGCGATACCGGTCGAGGCCGTAATTGCGACAGAGACCTTACGGGCTTTTAGATAATTGATATATTGATTGAGCGTATAGGTTTTGCCTGCCCCTGCAGAACCAGTTAAAAAGACATTTTCTCCTGCTTTTAATAACTTAAGCGCAGTTTCCTGTTTCATAAAAAGAGATACCCTAAAAGAACGGCTATAGCCTAACGATTTTTGGCGGAAAAGTTAAGCATCACGGCGGAAAAGGCCTAAATCCGGTCAGGCTTGCAGGTTGAGCCAGTCAATAAAATGCTGGGCAATATTGATGTATTCCAGTTCCGCTTTTTGATTGTTCGGATACTCCAGCTGGTCAAAAATTACATGCCCATCCTGTAACTGGCAACCCAAAATCAGCGGTAAATGAATATCAGGATGTGACATTCGAAAGGCCACATATTCTCCTTCAACGATCCGCTGTGCGTAACTTGCAGCCAGACAATTCCTGAATATTCGAGCTTCTTCAAGAATCCGGTCTAAACTTTTTAATTCCTCAAAGCGCCAATTAAAATACAGTAAAAACGGTGCCTGGGTACGTGCTGTCCAGCTAGCTAGGGCAAACTCCTTTTTAAGCTTGGCGACAATTTCTTGTTTCTGAATATGGTTATGCCACGCTACGGCTTGGGCAAACAGGCTGCTCCAAGTCAGATTTTTAGCCACATCAGCATGAGTAGAAAAATATTCCGGTAAATAATCACGCACATAACCCTCAAAAACTGACTCACGCACATGCCGGTTCTGTAAATAAAAGCGCTTTCGAAACTCTACAAAAGGAATGCGGTTCCGCTGCAATACATGATAAAAATCGCGGTCCTGCTGTGTCTGCGGGCGAATATAGGCCAGTACATCTACTGGCAGATCCTGAGTGACTTTATATAAATGTTGCATAAATGCCTGCATGACCCGGCTTAAATTGGTATACACCTTTTTAGTCATATGATCATTCAGTGCCATATCCCGTAATAAGCCTCTCCATTCATCCAGATACAAAATGGAGGGGCTAATGGCAATACGCTGATCTTCATAGGCTTGGCCAGTACCTTTCAGGGCAACCTTCTGATTCTGCTGATGCTGAAACCAGTCATATTGAATCGCATATTGATGCGCACTATGAATGAACAGACGCGCTGCCACATATTGAAAATATTGCAGGGTGGCCAGAATGATTTGTGGATGAATATGATGGCTATCAATAAAGCTTAAAGCGGTCGCGGCCACCCGTACACTACTGTGCTGAATATTCATGCTCAGCCAATCCAGCACCTCGGCAGACTGTTTAAATAGCCAGTTAACCGTGCGCTTGCAATCAAATAGGGGGAAATTGGCCACCTTTTTTTGCCACAAATAACTGTCATTTTCCAGAAAATTGCGCTTGGATAACAAGTCATCCCGTTGCCAGACCTCGCGGTTCATTAAACGAACAAAGCCCAACAGATTACTTTGCTCTTCAGCATGACGATATAACAGTCGAATATCATCGATATGCTCATTCAGCTCATACAGGTTAAAACGGTTCTCAAAAGATAATGCCATAATCCGGAGAGTCGCCGGATGCAAGAACTCGGCTGCACTAAAACAAAATTCATCTAAACTATCCATCAAGGATTGAATCGACAGGAACTCATTCGACTGTAAGTAGTGTAAGGAAAAAACCTGCTGCAAGCGGTTCAGAATCTCGACAGGAATTTCTTGTCCATGCTGGACATAGGCATACAGCAACGGTTGATGATACAGCTCTGCCTGAATCATCAGAGAGTCCATAATTTCGGCTTGAACAGCTGACATCTGGCTCAAACATTCAGCAACCCGCTTCGGCCCCTCTACCCAGGCATAGACCTGATCTATAAGAATCTGGCGTAAAGACTTGGCCTTGTCTCTTAAAAAAAGCGAATGCTGTGGTTTTAAATCACCGGTTAAAAAGTAAATATCTTGAAAAAAGAAATCTTCCAGCGCTTCGGCTTTGGCCTGTTTAAAATCAAAATGAGCCTCCGCCAAGACATGTGCCCGTTGCTGATCTAACTCCTTGGGCGTATAAAACTGGATATAAAACATTCCATTGAGCAGATCAATCCGGTGCTGCTCTTGATAAATCTTGAACAGGTTTTGCGCATTAAGCTGGCCAATCAGCGCCATCTGATCGAGATAAAGTTCGTTCAGATTGGGGAAAATACTGAGACTTTGTTGAGCGGACTGCTTTAAACGCCGTAGCAGGCTATCCTGTTCCATATATGAATCCCCATCATTTTATTTTTCTATTGAAGCATATTGAGTCATAGGCCTAGAAGCGATTGTCTTTAAAAAACAGTTCTGCACGTGCAGGCTTAAAAAACCAATTATTATTTTTAAACTATTTCGACTTACTGTAAAGCAAAGTAAAAATTAAAAAAAGGCCCCTAAATGATCTTGCAGACACCTGACAGTAATTGCTTGAACCTCAGAGAGTTCGAGTTGTGAACGGTCACGAAAGCTGATCAATTCCTCCAAAGTCTGCCCATGGGTAATAGATTACGGCAGCATAGGCTAAAAACAAAAAGATAAGTGTTGAGAAAAGCATTATTTGAGTATAGCAGCACATAACAATGGCCATGATCAGCATACTGATCATAGCCATTTGATATTTCTTTTACCCCTTATTCATCATTATCGGAACCGCAATGAGGCTCTAGATATAATGAATTAGCGATGTGCATTACAGTAGACCTGTAACAGCACTTCTGGCTTAGGCAACATGCTTTTGTACCAGGATTGAGCCTACAGAATAGCCCGCACCAAATGAACACAGCACGCCATATTCACCATCTTCAACTTCATTTGCTGTACGGTGTAAAGCAATAATTACCCCTGCAGAAGAGGTGTTGGCGAATTCATTCAGAATGATCGGTACCAGACCCGGTTTGGCATTTTCTTTGCCCACCACCAGTTTCAAAATCAGTTCATTCATACTGGCATTGGCCTGGTGCAACCAGAAGCGTTTTACATCTGTAGGTACAATCTGGTTTTTCTCTAGCTGGGCAGTGATCATTTTCGCCACCAGTGGACACACTTCTTTAAAGACTTTACGGCCGTCCTGACGGAAACGCTTATCATCAATATCTGCATTTTCTGAGAGATTCAGGAAACCAAAGTTATTGCGGATATTGTTCGAGAACTGGGTAAAAAGCTGGGTATCCACAATTTCAAAACCGGTTTTAGTCTCTGTATCTTCAATGATGGAAGCGGTGGCCACATCACCAAAAATAAAGTGACAGTCACGTGAACGGAAATCGGTATGTGCAGAAGTAATTTCCACATTTACCAATAACACACGACGTGCGCTGCCCGCTTTGATCGCATCATGCGCCTGCTTCAGACCAAAGGTCGCTGCTGAACAGGCGACGTTCATATCATAGGCATAGCCCTGAATTCCCAAAGCCGTCTGAATTTCAATCGCCACGGCCGGATAAGCACGTTGCAGGTTGGAGCATGACAAAATTACGATATCAATATCTTCAGCAGTTACACCGGCATTCTCCATGGCCTGTTGAGCAGCAATAACGCCCCATTCCGCCTGAAGTGAGATTTCATCATCTGAACGTTCACGTAAATTTGGACGTAAACGTTTCGGATCTAGAATCCCGCTTTTCTCAACGACATAACGGCGCTGTACACCTGATGCTTTTTCAATAAATTCTGCGCTAGAACCACGACGCGCTTCCAGTTCGCCTGCTGCGATCTTGTCGGCATTTTCGTGATTATACAGTTCCACATAAGCATTTAAACTTTCAACTAACTCTTCATTGGTAATGACCTCTTCTGGATGGAACAAGCCAGTACCTGTAATGCGGATGCCCATGTAAAACTCCTTCTCAAAATGACCTATATCTTAACTGATTCCCAGACGTTCCCATACTTTTTGCAGGCGATTTGGAGAAATGGGTGTTTTCGTTTTCATGGGTTGTGAAAACAATGAGATCCTTAACTCCTCGACCATAAAATACAATTCTTTAAGGCGAGCGTCATTTTTAAACTTAAATAATTTTTCCATCCACGGATCAATTTGGTCAATGGCGGAATCATCCCTCTGTAGGTTATTGGGCAAGCGCTCTAAACGCAAGATCAAGGCTTTCAAATAGCGTGGAAATTCCAGCCATACGTCGGATGGTTTCTGGTAAACAAAGTCAGAAAGACTCATCAAATCAAGCTGGTCCTCAATATCATCGATATTTTTTCCAAATATAGAAGCGTCGAGCACCAGGAGTTTACGACGAATTTCCTGCCATTGAATATAAATATCCGTGATCTCTTTGAGCGCAGTTTGCCCATATATCAGGAAAGATTTTTTTACATCTTCCACTGTTTTTTGAAACTCTTGCACATTGACAGGCAGTTCTTTAACTGACATCTGCAGTGTGGCATAAACTAACATTTGCTCTAACTGGGCTTTGTCTCCCAGAGGCGAATACGCCAGCGCCAACGGTTTGGAAATCTGCTTTTTCAGCTGGCGAACCAGATCACCCAGCTGCATATGCACCAACCGGATAATTCCTTCCCGATGCTGTTTGACGGCCTCAGCCTGATCATTAAAGGTCTGAATGACCACACCAGATTCATCTTTCTGTTCCAGCACAGCAAATTTTTTGCTCGGCACCAGTGCCTGATATTGCTTCACCATCACGCCTGTGACTTTTTGCGAGGCTTCAAAAACAAAGTTTTCCGGGAAGGTTTTAAATTCACCTTTCAGCTGTTTGACCGGACTATGGGTTTCTGTACGGCAGCGTGCTTTTAACTCTGTCAAATCACGGCCCTGTTCAATCACACGGCCTTTTTCATCTACCACCTTAATGAGTGGCAGCAGGTATTGCTCGACCCGCTCAAAGCTAAAATCTTTTTCGCTGATCTGCTCGCCGCGTAACTGGAAAGCCAGAAAACTGAAAATATGTTCTTGCAAATGTACCGCATCAATCCGGGCGACCAGCTTTTGCGCTGTATCTGGAATTGGCACCAGAGCACGGCGTTTCTCTTTAGGCAGGCTTTTTAATAGCGCTTCAATCAGCTCCAGACGCCAACCCGGAATACCCCATGACCAAACATTTTCATCGACTTGCGGCAATGCCTGTAATGGAATCTTCACCATCGCCCCATCTTCATCATGACTTGGATCAAAACGGTAGCTGGTGGCCAGACGTAATTCACCATTACGCAAATAGTCAGGGAACTGCTGTGTCGTCGGACGGTCATTTAGCCACAAGGCATCATCATCAACAAACAGATAACGCGGCTCATGTGGCTCGACCGTCGCACGCCAGTCTTCAAAACTGCGTCGACTGGCCACTTCCGGCGGTACTTTCGAGGCATAAAACTGGTAAATCGTTTCTTCATCGACCACCAGATCACGGCGGCGCAACTTGTCTTCAACCCGTTCCACTTCTTCCAGTTTGAGCAGATTATGCTTCAGGAATGGCGGATTGATGCCCAGATGACCTGTGGTTAAAGCATCACGCAGGAAAATCTCGTGCGCTGCGGCCTGATCGACTTTTTCATAATTCACCGGACGTTTTGGCTCAATAATCAGGCCAAATAAAGAAATCTGGTCATAGGCATTGACCACGCCGGCTTTTTTCGACCAGTGCGGCTCAAAATAATGATGCTTGAGCAAGTCACGCGCGGCCAGCAAAATCCATTCTGGTTCAATCTTCGCCAAGGTACGCAAATACACCTGTGAAGTTTCGACCATTTCAAAGGCCATGACCCAAGGCGTATTGGTTTTATGTAAGGTCGAAGCCGGGAAAATACGTGCCTTTTGCTGACGCACTGCCATAAATACATTGCGTTCATCGGTCTTATTGGCAATGAAAGAGAGTAAACCAGTTAAAAGCGCGCGGTGCAGATTCTCATAACTGGTTTTCTTTTCATTAAAAGACAGCTTTAATCCTTTGGCCAAATCCACCAGCTGCTCATGGGTTTTCTTCCACTCACGCAGACGTAACCAGCTAAGGAAATGATTACGCGCAAAACTACGGCGTTTATTTTCACTCATGCTTTCGCGGTTATTGTGCAGGGCTTCCCAGAGTTTTAAATAAAACAGAAAGTCGGAATCTGCTTCACGGAATAATGCATGTTTCTGATCAGCCTGCATCTGCTTGTCTGCGGGGCGCTCACGCGGATCTTGTACAGCCAAGGCTGCAACAATAACCAGCACTTCATTCAGCGCACCAAAATGCGCACCACCGAGAATCATCCGTGCCAGACGCGGGTCAATCGGCATTTTTGCCATCTGCTGACCGATTTTGGTTAATCCACCTTGTGTTCCTCCTTTTTTTAAAGCGGAAGAAGTCGCCGATGGCTTTTCTTCAGTCACTTTAGAAGAACCTTTCTCAGTCATCGCTCCTAATTCAACCAGCAGCTTACGGCCATCATTAACCAGACGATGATCAGGCGGCTCGATAAAATCGAAATTTTCCAGAGAGCCCAGGCCCAGACTCTGCATCTGCAAAATCACCGAGGCCAAGTTGGTCCGTTTAATTTCCGGCTCGGTAAACTCAGGGCGGCTTAAAAAGTCTTCTTCACTATATAGACGGATACAGACACCTGGCGCAATACGGCCACAACGCCCCTTACGCTGATTGGCAGCCGCCTGGGAAACAGCTTCAATCGGTAAACGCTGCACCCGTGAACGATAGTTGTAGCGTGAAATACGAGCAAAACCGCTATCAATTACATAACGGATATTCGGAACGGTCAGTGCCGTCTCTGCCACGTTGGTTGCAATGATAATCCGTCGTCCCCCACCGGAAGGATTGAAGATTTTTTGCTGGTCAGCCAACGCCAGCCGGGCATATAAAGGGAGAACTTCGGTATGCCTTGGACCATGTTTCTGCAAAGTCTCCTGCAGCTCACGGATTTCCTGTTCAGTACTGGCAAAAATCAGGATATCGGCATGTTCAGGATGACCTTTTTCCTGCGCATCTTCAAAACACTCTTCAACGGCCCGAACCACTGCACGCGGCAGGTTTTCCTCAAAGTCATCAAACTCATCATCATCACTGCCGCCAATGCTCATTTCTGAAATCGGACGATAGCGGACTTCAACCGGATAGCTGCGCCCTTCCACTTCATAAACTGGTGCACCATTAAAGTAATCACTAAAACGGTTTACATCCAGCGTTGCAGAAGTGATGATAACTTTTAAGTCTTTACGACGTGGCAATAGCTGCTTGAGATAGCCCATGATAAAGTCGATATTCAGCGAGCGCTCATGGGCTTCATCAATAATGATAGTGTCATATTTGGTCAGGAAACGGTCGTGGGCCAGCTCTACCAGTAAAATACCGTCAGTCATCAAACGAACTATAGAGTCTTGTGAGCCCTGCTCGTTAAAACGGACTTTAAAGGAAATAGATTCTCCCAGCTTTTCCCCAACCTCTTCGGCAATACGTTGCGAAACACTGCGGGCAGCCAGACGCCGTGGCTGGGTATGACCAATCAGACCCGTCAGCCCCCGACCCGCCAGCATCGCAATCTGAGGTAACTGCGTGGTCTTACCTGAACCGGTTTCACCCGCCACAATAATCACCTGATGCTGCTGGATGGCTTCAATCAGCTTGTCAGCATACTGGCTGACAGGCAGATCCTGATTGAGGTTAATCTCAGGAATACGCTCAATACGCTGCATGACTTTGGCATGCGATTTTTCAAATAATTCTTCGTATTGTTTTAGATTCGCATCTTTACCTTTTTGGAGTCGATTTAAACGATGGCGGTCGCGCGCCATAACGAGTTGATCTACATTTAAAGGACTCTGCACTGAGAAAACACCTAATATAAAAAGACAATAAACTGCTATTTTACGCTGTATTGCCAGTCAGCGGAAGCTTGGGGTTTTTGAATATTTTTATAATTTCCTCAACTTGACCCTTGAATTTTAGGGCCTCAACCTTCATCTTCTTAGGCAGGCTGAAGAACTGCTCTTTTGTCATTCAGTTATCATCTTTAGGTGATTGAATAGATCAAAAAATCAGATTTGGTGGAATTGTAAACTTTATATTAGTTAATTCGGTTTTTCCGATCTTAATAATGTAAAAATACTGTTTCAGCAATAACAAAAAATCCGTTATCCTTTTAGAAATTAAATACAAACCTCAATCATGGAGACAATGATGAGCTTAATTAATACTGAAGTTAAACCATTTAAAGCAACTGCATTCCAAAATGGTCAATTTATCGAAGTAACTGAAGCTGACCTGAAAGGAAAATGGTCTGTTGTATTCTTCTATCCAGCTGACTTCACTTTTGTTTGCCCAACCGAACTAGGTGACCTTGCTGATAACTATGCTGAATTCCAGAAGTTAGGCGTTGAAATTTATTCAGTTTCTACTGACACTCACTTCACGCACAAAGCTTGGCATGATTCTTCAGAAGAAATCAAAAAAATCCAATACGTCATGGTTGGTGATGCGAACTGGACTCTTGCTAAAAACTTCGACGTATTAATCGAAGCTGACGGTCTTGCTGACCGTGGTACTTTCGTGATTGATCCAGAAGGTAAAATCCAGATCGTTGAAATCAATGCGGGTGGTATCGGTCGTGATGCTCAAGAACTTCTTCGTAAAGTTAAAGCAGCTCAATATGTACACGCTCACCCAGGCGAAGTTTGCCCAGCTAAATGGAAAGAAGGCGATGCAACTCTTGCTCCTTCAATCGACCTAGTTGGTAAAATCTAATTTGTATTAGATTAAACTGATTAAAAAAACCACGCTTTTTGCGTGGTTTTTTTATTTAAAAATAAAAATTTTACTTTATCCGGTTAGCCATGATGTAAAAGTGGCAAGCCATAATTGAGAACCTCTTTAAACTTACTGCATATGAAAATTTTTAAATCATCGTTCAAAGGCTCGAAACATCAACTTTTCAAATATCCAGCTGCTTATATTCCTTCCTCCCTGCCAGAGCAATAAACAGGAATAGCACTAGCGCAGATAATGGCAACTATTGAATTGAACGGTTGGGAAATAATAAAAGCATCGGGAAAATCGCAATCATAAAACCCATGAATGCCGCGATCAGTTTTTTATTTATATTTTCTTCTCATTAAACTCTAAAAGTATTAAAAATATGAGGGTTTCTACACATTGATTCAGTAGCGTCGATGTGAGATCAAAATCCTTCAGACAAGAAAAACCCCAGCATCCTGCTGGGGTTTTTCATATTGGTTGTTCGGTATAACTCCTGTCTTACCTTACTCTTTTTATGCCTATCTCTTGTTATTCTCTGGAATATCCTATTCCTGATAGCTCATCATAGAAAAACTTTAGTCTTCCAGATAGCCGTCAAAGGCCAAGTTTGATATGAGTCAAAACCTACAAAACAGTCCCAATTCATCGACTAGTAATAAGAAATTCAGATCTAAGAATCTGAATCACCAGATAAAAAACCAAGATTAAGTGTTTTTAGGCGTTTTAATGATTGAATATTAGAAATCAGTTTAAAAATAGATGAATTGTTAAAGTATCTATTTTTAATGCTTTATAGCTTAAGCCTTCCCTTCCCACCCCAAAAAAATAGATAAATAATCATCTTTTCATTATATTCAATGAAAGCCCCCCCTGCTCTTTGTGAAGCGTAGTTATAGTGATAATAAAGAACGATCTAGTAAAAAAAGAGAATTAAGCTCATGACATACTCAAGCACCAAAGAAAAACTCATCGCACATAGCCACGTCTTGCTAAATTTTGTAGAATAGGGCTTTTCCTGCCATGGTGCGTTTTATGACTGCTTGGACTGCTCACGTTACTGTCGCGACTGTCGTTGAAAAAGATGGAAAATTTCT
Source organism: Acinetobacter sp. S4397-1 (assembly GCF_024129285.1). Classification (NCBI taxonomy): domain Bacteria; kingdom Pseudomonadati; phylum Pseudomonadota; class Gammaproteobacteria; order Moraxellales; family Moraxellaceae; genus Acinetobacter; species Acinetobacter sp. S4397-1. The sequence goes on along the minus strand of NZ_JAMXXZ010000002.1, from coordinate 19,278 downwards.
GTTTGTCGAAGAGCATACAGAAGCGGTTAGCCATACTGTATTCAATCAGCCTGCCGGTTATGTGGAAGCAGGTGAAACCATTGTCGAAGCAGCCATTCGTGAAACTCAGGAAGAAACCGGCTATCAAGTTCAGATCACCGATCTGATCGGTATCTATACTTATACTCCGCCCATGTTTCCAGATCGGACCTACTACCGTTTCTGCTTGAAGGCCGAAACGATAAGTTATGATGGACAGGCTAAACTTGATACCGGTATTGTCCGTGCAGTCTGGATGACGCCAGATGAACTGATTGAAACAGCCCGTGCCCGTAGTCCCTTAGTACTAAAAGCGGTGCAAGATGCTCAGGCAGGAAAACGCTATCCTTTATCGCTCATTTACGAGCACCAAAATTCTCCCTTAATTTCAAATTTGGATGCCTAATCCCATGCAACAACGTGTCATCGTCGGTATGTCTGGTGGTGTAGACTCTTCTGTTTCTGCCGCATTACTTCTTCAACAAGGTTATCAGGTTGAAGGTCTTTTCATGAAAAATTGGGAAGAAGATGACGGCACGGAATATTGTACAGCCATGGAGGATCTGGCAGATGCACAAGCCGTTTGTGACAAAATCGGCATCAAGCTGCACACTGCCAACTTCGCCATGGAATACTGGGACCGCGTATTTGAACATTTTCTGGCGGAATATGCTGCGGGCCGTACCCCTAATCCGGATATTCTGTGCAATAAAGAAATTAAATTCCGTGCCTTTTTAGATCATGCGGTGAATTTAGGCGCAGACTTTATTGCAACCGGCCATTATTGCCGCCGTGGTGAAACCATGACCAATTCTAAAGGTGATCAGTATGCGCCTTTATTACGCGGTGTAGACAACAACAAAGACCAGACTTATTTCCTGCATGCTGTGCATGGTCGTGAAATCAACAAGACCTTATTCCCGGTAGGTGAAATTGAAAAGCCGGAAGTCCGTAAAATTGCGGAAGAACTGGGTCTTGCAACAGCCAAGAAAAAAGATTCAACCGGCATCTGCTTTATTGGTGAGCGTCGTTTTAATGACTTCTTGAAGCAGTATTTGCCAGCTCAACCTGGAAAAATCGTCCTTGAGGATGGCAAAGAGGTTGGTGATCACCACGGCTTAATGTACTATACGCTCGGTCAACGCGGCGGGATCGGTATTGGCGGTATGAAGGGTGCAGAAGAAGGTGCCTGGTTTGTACTGCATAAAGATATTGAAAACAACCGTCTGGTGATTGGTCAGGGTCATGAACATCCACTCATGCACAGCACCATGCTGTGGAGTGAAGCCATTGAATGGGTTGCAGGTGAACAGGACATTCCTGAATCGGGTTTCCGCTGTACGGCAAAAACCCGCTACCGTCAGCCTGACCAAGCCTGTACTATTTATAAAAACCCGAATACACCAAATGGTGTACGCGTTGAATTTGATGAATCGCAGCGTGCAGTGACACCAGGTCAAAGTGTTGTGTTTTATTCAGGTGAAGTATGTTTAGGGGGCGGTGTGATTCACCACACCAATGCTCCTAAACCGGATTTTATTGCATAAGGATGGTCTCGGCATGGCAGAGTTACCGTTTCAACAGCCTCAAACTCTGAATATTCGCCAAAATCGTGTGTTGGCGTTGGCGGCAGTTTTTCAGGCCACCCAGCTGACGCATATGACAGCGATGACGGGCCAGCAGAGTATTGGTGAAAGCGGTAACTTTTATTTTGAACAGTTGATTAAAGCCAGTTTAAATATTCGTCCCAGTGGTCAATCCAATACCCAAACCCTGGACTTCTTTAATCAGCTGGCCGATATTTCCCTCGGCTTAAAGGCTTTAGAAAGTAGTATTACCCAGCCCTTTAATACCTCGCCGAAATCCAGATTACCTAAACTTTCCAATACCAAACTTCCCATGTCCTATGCCATGGCGCTATTACAATTAGAAAAAAAAGTGTATAGCAATCCCAAGTTTGTTGAAATTATTGAGCAATCTCAACAGAAAATTTTAAGACAGCTCTCTTTCTTTGATAATAATTATATGCATCCCAGCATTATTGCCAATCTTGCCCAAACCTATGTAGAGACTGCCGGACAGATTAATCCGCGCATCATGGTACGAGGCAATGCTCAGGCTTTCAAAGATTCAGGCCATACCAACCGTATTCGTGCATCCCTGTTTACCGGCTTGCAAATGGCGCATTTGTGGCGCCAGCTCGGCGGCAGCTCATGGGGCATGGTCTTTGGTAAACGCAAGTTACTTCAAGATATTCAAAATCTGGCACGTCTTCAGTTTCAGGTGACTTAACCGAGCTGATGCGCTTTTCATTTTTCGTTTAATTCCAAGATCTAAGGAATCAATATGAACGCTTTAACTGCACTTTCTCCACTAGATGGACGCTATGCGAGCAAATGTGATGCTCTCCGTCCTTTTCTTTCTGAGTTTGGTTTAATCCATGCTCGTGTAACTGTTGAAGTGCGTTGGTTACAAGCGCTTGCAAACCATCCTGAAATTACTGAAGTTCCAGCTTTTTCAGCTGAAACAAATGCTGCACTGGATGCTATTGTTAGCAACTTCTCTGAAGAGAATGCCAACCGTATTAAAGAAATTGAACGTACCACAAACCATGACGTAAAAGCGGTTGAGTACTTTTTAAAAGAACAGATTGCCCATATTGATGAACTGAAAAATGCTGGTGAGTTCATTCACTTTGCCTGTACTTCTGAAGACATTAATAACCTGTCTCATGCGCTCATGTTGAAAAATGGTCGTGAAGTGCTGATCAATGCCATGCAGCAAATCATTGATTCAATCGTTGCTTTGGCAGAACAGCATGCCGAACAACCAATGTTGTCACGTACCCATGGTCAAACTGCAAGCCCAACTACGCTGGGTAAAGAAATGGCGAACGTGGCTTACCGCCTTGCACGTCAAATCAAACAGTTCCAAAATGTTGAATTGCTAGGTAAAATTAACGGTGCAGTGGGTAACTACAATGCTCACCTTTCAGCTTATCCAGACATCAACTGGCCTGCTCACTCACAAGCATTTGTTGAGTCCTTAGGTTTAACCTTCAATCCGTACACCACGCAAATTGAGCCACATGATTACATGGCCGAGCTTTTTGATGCGCTACGTCGTTTCAATACGATCCTGATCGACTTTAACCGTGACGTTTGGGGCTATATCTCTCTCGGTTTCTTCAAGCAGCGCTTAAAAGAAGGCGAAGTGGGTTCTTCAACCATGCCGCACAAAGTTAACCCGATCGACTTTGAAAACTCTGAAGGTAATCTGGGTATTGCAAACGCTGTTCTTGCTCACCTGGGTGAAAAACTTCCGATTTCTCGCTGGCAACGTGACTTAACTGACTCAACTGTACTGCGTAACATGGGTGTGGGTTTTGCACAAAGCTTAATTGCTTTTGAAGCTTGCTCTAAAGGAATTGGTAAACTTGAATTGAATGCTGACCGTATTCTTGAAGACTTAGACAATGCTCAAGAAGTTCTGGCTGAACCGATTCAAACTGTAATGCGTCGTTACAATGTTGAAAAACCATACGAAAAATTAAAAGCTCTTACTCGTGGTCAAGCCATGACTCGCGACATGATGGTGGATTTTGTAAATGGTAACGAATTAGAAGCTGTACCTGCTGCTGACCGTGCCCGTTTAGCTGAAATGACGCCAGCAACTTATACGGGTAATGCAGCAGCTCAAGCAAAACAAGTAAAAGAACTGATTTCTAAAATCTAAACTAAGTTAGATTAAAAAAACGAAGCCTCGGCTTCGTTTTTTTATTATAATTCCATCAATACATCACTGAAAATAATAAGATGATTGAATATCAACTTAGCTTAAAACACTGGCTGAGCTTAGGTTTCTTCGCCATTGCGCTTGTGCTTGCGAGTATTCAACCGCTCGAATTATTTGCTTATATGCTCCATCAGGCCGGTACAGTTTTGATGCTGATTGTCCTGCTGGTAAGCTTCAAAAAAATTGGACTCAGTTTCTCCTGTTTTATTTTTTATCTGCTTTTTTTATTGATTCATATTATCGGGGCGCACTATCTTTATTCTTTTGTTCCCTATAATGACTGGATTCAACAGCTATTGCATTTGGATTTAAATCAATTCATGGGCTGGTCACGTAATATGTATGATCGTCTGGTTCATATTGCCTACGGTCTATTGCTCTACCCTTTTTTCTATCGCCTGTTTCAAGTCTGGCTTCCTACACTGAAACCCAAGGTGATTTTTCTGCTGGTAATTCAATTTGTTATTGCTAGCAGTCTATTGTATGAATGGCTGGAATGGTGGATTGCCGTCAGTTTATCTCCTGAAGAAGCGGAAAATTATAATGGGCAACAGGGTGATATCTGGGATGCGCACAAAGATATGTTACTGGCAACCATTGGCGCCATCATTACCGGCCTAATTCAACTATTACACGGCAATAAAAAAGCACTCGATTGAATGCTTTTAATTCTCAATAATTTATTTAGCGGTGTGATTCATAGAGATCGTTTCACTTTAGACAAAAGCCCAGCTTGGGTGTTGTAACTCGTCTAGATCCATCCTCACATGGGTTAAATCAGCCATCTGCACAGATTGCAAAACTGCCATCGGCTCAGTTGATTTCTCTGCTAATGCTCTCTCTGCTGCGGAGTCATCCATCACCACTTTATCTAAATTCAGTGACTCTAAATCAATTTCGGTTTGATTAAACGAAATCTCATCATCGCGACTTAGCAGTGAATGAATATCGAACTCTTGCTCTTCAACAGCATTTATCTCGGTTTGGGCAGAATCATTCAGTAGTAACTCTAAAGCCACAAGCTGTGAAGCTGCACTGGTCAATTCCTCATTAACACCTGTAGTATCCGCCAATAGCGTTTCCGGGTCTGCAGCTTCTACAGTAAATTCAAATGCAGCACTTTTATCGCTGATGTTTCCTGCAAGATCGGTTTGACTGAATGAATAGCTATATTTCCCAGGGTCCAAGTCAAGTTCAGGTGTATAGTTCCATTTACGGTCCGCCCCCACTTCAACAGTGGCAATCGCTACGCCATTTTGATAAATGGTAATCGTTGCATATTTCTCACCTGTTCCTTCAAAAACAGGAGTACCATCTTGAGTGCTGCCACCGGATTTAATGGAAACTTCACTCTCACCCGTATCATCATATACTTTAGATAAAAATGGTGCAGAGGGTGCTTCAGTATCTTTGCTGCCTCTTATATCGATCGGATCAGATTGATTACCCGCTGCATCGATAGCATATACTTTGGCAAGCTCGCCATCTGTCAATGCAGGTGAGAGTTTAATTGTATAGTTTCCATCATCATCCACTGTACCAAAGCCCAACAAACTATTACCTTTTCGAATTTCAATTCTTGAACCTGGCTCTGCTTGACCGGTTATTTCAGTACCTTGTTCATTTAACGTTACACTAGGTGCATCGGGTGCAATATTATCTTGACCTGCAGTAATATCCATCGGTTTGGAGGTATTGCCCGCTGCATCTTTAACCGTAATACTGGCTGTTTCTCCTTCTGCCAATGCCGGGTTTAATATGATTTCAAAATCGCCCTGATCATTGGCTTGGCCCCTGCCAATCAGGTTGCCATTGCTATCTTTAATTTCAATTGTTGAATTTGCTTCGGCCTGCCCTTTAAGCGAGCTGCCATCTTCTTTGACTTCAAATTTAGGCTGATCAGGTGCTAATGTATCTTGGCCAATTTCAACACTACTCTCTTCTGAACGATTCCCTGCTTCATCTTCAACAACCACTTTTGCAGTTTCTCCGGGCTTGAGTGCAGGCTTGACAGACAGGCTAAAACTCCCGTCTGGCGCAACAGTCACTGGTCCAAGTTCTCCATCTGCTGTATATAAATAGACCTTTGTACCTGCTTCTGCATAACCGAATACCATACTCCCATCATCATTCACTTGAGCATTGGCCGCATCAGGCGCAATGGTATCTTTGTTTCCTGTCACTTCTTTTCCGTCTGACTCCTTCCCGGCCGGATTTTTTGCAAATACGTTAACCTTTTCTCCATCTGTGACTGGGCGATCTAGAGTGATTTCATAATTACCATCACTATCTGCCTGTGCTTGACCCAGAATTTCCCCGTTGGCATCTTTCACGTAAACGGTTGAACCAGCTTCTGCCTGTCCTGTAATGACTTTTCCGTCTTCATCTAACTTAGCTGTTGGTTTAATGGGCGGAATTCGGTCGATATTTTTATCTTTGCTATCCCCATCATCTTTAAATGCCACCAAATATGCTGCCTCAGCTGCAAGAACGGCCAGACCTGCCTTTAATAGCGAAGGAGAGTCATCTTCCTCTGGAGGAGTTGTTGGATTGGCAGTAGCGGTTTGCATTTGCGTATTGCTATCAGGCGCTACTGTTTCTGAGCGGACATTTTGCAGCTTTTCATTGACAGGCGTGTAATCAATAAATTCACCATGAATATCAAACTCGGCCTGTTCATATTCGCTGAGTGTCCCATTAAATAATAAAATATTATTTTCACCAATATCATCTATAAAGAAGTTTTCAATGACAATGACCTGACCATTTTTCAAGGTAATAATACAATTATTTTCAGCACGTGTGAGTGAGGCAATATCCTCTTTATGCATGGCAACTTTTACATAGGAGGGCTGTATTAAATTGACCTTTGCAGTCTGTGAATTATGTAATACAGTGTGGCTAGATTTTGCAATCACAATGATTCTAGTCATTTTTCCCTCGGTATTTTAAAGCTTTTTTAAGTTTTCTGAATAATAAACAAGTATTCAGACAGCACCGATTAAAATAGCAAAATTACCATTAAGGAACAATTAAAAGTGTGATTAATCTATTATTTCATAGGCAGCTTATTCAATATAAATCCAAGATATAAAAAAGGTCAGTAATGACTGACCTTTTTTATGAACCTAAGCTGAGTAATATTAAAATTTAGGATCACGCATTTGTACTACATTAGAATTTGCCTTAAGCAAAGCTTCCATTACCTTGTGCATGACAGCAGGAACCAAACCATCTGCCATTTGTGCAGCCTGTAAACCAAGCTTTTCCCCCAAAGTCGGTTTACGACGCGTTTCAATCACATAGATATCATGTTGTGCCAATAAACCCAGCAAGTATTCATCTGAAGTTTGCAGTTTATTGACCAGATTCAGATCCAGCGCATCTTTTCCATACCAGTGCTCACCAGTCGCCACTTTCTCAACATTCAGTTGAGGACGGTACTTTTCAACAAAGTGTTTAAATAATTCGTGAGTTTGCTGTAACTCTTCTTCAAATTTGGCTTTACCTTCAGCAGTATTTTCACCAAACATGGTTACGGTGCGCTTGTACTGACCCGCAGTATACAATTCAAAATCAATTTTATTGTCTTTGAGCAAACGGTTGAAATTCGGTACCTGAGCCACTACACCGATTGAGCCTACAATGGCAAACGGCGCCGATAAGATTTCATTGGCGATACAGGCCATCATATAACCGCCACTGGCTGCGACTTTATCGACACACACCGTCAGATTAAAACCGGCATCTCGTAAACGCACCAATTGCGCAGCAGCCAACCCATAACCATGTACCATACCGCCCGGACTTTCCAGACGTACCACCACACGATCACGCCCTGCTTTTGCAGTGGCCAAAATCAGGGTAATTTCTTCACGTAAACTTTCTACTGCTGAAGCCGCAGTATCCCCTTTAAAGTCGAGTATATAAATTTTTTGATTGTTTTTTTTACGTATACGGGCTTCTTTTGACAATTGTTGAGTTAATTGCAAAAGCTCCAGTTTAGAAGCCGTAGTTTGCGCGATTTTTTTGCGTTGTTCATTAATTCGCGCGTTTAAATGGCTAATACGAATTTCTGCAGGCAATTTCGGCGTATGAAATAACATAAAAAATATATTCTCAATTTAATTCGGTTTATACCCTTAGATTAGGTCAATACGGGTATTTTTCAATAGTTATTTAAAGTCTGTTGACAATTCATCTATATTCGCGATCTGAGGGATATCTCGCAAGATTTTTAGCTGATATGAAGCATCAGACAAGAAATTCTGTCATTTTAAAGGTATGACTCATCACCAGATAACAGCAAAAACCAGTGACTTGTGTTCGGTTTAGGCACGAATATATGCCCCATTGCCTCGCACCCTGCAATATAGGGAATGCCAAATAAAGAGTGAAAGATTGCGATTTGGTTTTTAAGTTATCTTCTTCTAAAAATTGTAGAGAATGATGATGGTGAGGTCATTCTTTTAATTATCACAACAAAAAACAGAGCACGACAGCTCTGCTTTTCAATAGTTGAGATAAGCAAAGATTAACCAAAACGACCAGTAATGTACGCTTCAGTCAACTGATGATCCGGCTGGGTAAAGACTTTCTCAGTCGAATTGACTTCAATCAGATCACCTAAGTGGAAGTAAGCTGTACGGTCAGATACACGCGCAGCCTGTTGCATTGAGTGCGTCACAATCGCAATTGTATACTGGGTAGAGAGCTCGGAAATCAGCTCTTCGACTTTGGCCGTTGCAATCGGATCCAGCGCTGAACATGGCTCATCCATTAAAATCACTTCGGGTGACACTGCAATAGTACGTGCAATACATAAACGCTGTTGCTGACCACCAGATAGACCCGTACCCGGCTGATTCAGACGGTCTTTGACTTCATTCCACAAGCCTGCTTTATGCAAACTATTTTCTACAATTTCTTCCAGATCATATTTATCACGCGCCAGACCATGTAATTTAGGTCCATAAGCGACGTTATCAAAAATGGATTTTGGAAACGGGTTTGGCTTCTGGAATACCATCCCTACTTGTGCACGCAGCAGCACAACATCCAGATTCGGATCGTAGATATCCTGATTATCCAGCATGACCTTGCCCGTAACCCGACAGCTATCAATCGTGTCATTCATGCGGTTTAAGGTACGCAGAAATGTGGATTTACCACAGCCCGATGGACCAATAAAAGCAATGACTTCATTTTCATAAATGTTTAGATCAATGCCTTTAATGGCTTCAGCTTCACCATAGTACACATGCACATCCGAAGTGCTGAGTTTGACATTACTGTTCTTGGCTTGCTGTTTATTTTCCGCATGAGTATCGAACTGCGAAATAAAAGAAGTCGTTGGCTTTTGTGTACTAGAATCTGCGGTAAATTGCGTATGTTGTGGATTCACAGACGGATCCTTTTCTAAGGTATTCAAGGTTTCATTCATTACAATATTCATTATTTTGCCCCTTCTTACCAACGGACTTCAAACTTTTTACGTAACCAGATGGCCAGGCTGTTCAAGCTGATCATCATGGCCAGAAGGACAATAATGGCTGCTGCGGTACGACCTTCAAAGAAGTTACGCAGTTCATTACCCTGCCATAAAAAGATTTGTACAGGTAAGGCAGTTGATTGCTCAAATGGTGTCGCTGGCACACTGGCGACGAAGGCACTCATCCCGATCAATAAGAGTGGTGCGGTTTCACCCAGCGCCTGTGCAACCCCAATAATGGCACCGGTCAGAATCCCAGGCAGAGCCAGTGGCAATACATGATGGAATACAGTCTGGATACGTGAAGCACCTAAGCCCAACGCAGCCTGACGGATCGAAGGCGGGACTGCTTTTAAAGAGGCACGTGTGGTAATAATCACCGTAGGCAAGGTCATCAGACTTAATACCAGCCCCCCCACTAAAGGTGCGGACAGTGGCAAGTGCATCCAGCCGATAAAGATTGCCGCACCCAGTAAACCGAAAACAATCGAAGGAACTGCTGCCAAGTTGTTAATGTTGACTTCAACCACATCGGTAATCCAGTTCTTTGGCGCAAACTCTTCCAGATAAATCGCTGAAGCTACACCGATTGGAATCGAGATAAAGATCACGATCAGCATCATGAACAGGGAACCCATGAATGCCCCGGCCAGACCAGAGGTTGCAGGTGAACTGCGTGAATCCGGACTGACAAAGATATTGGTATTGAAGCTGTTTTCGATAACACCCGAAGCTTTCATGGCATCAGCCAGTTGACGGACTTCTGGACTGAGCTGCTGCTGTTCTGCCGGAAGATCACGGTCAATATTACCCGCCAACCAGACATCGACATTGGCATCTGCCAGAATTTTCACATTTTCAGTTTGTCCAACCAGACCTGGATTCATCAGCACCATGTCACGCAGACGATAAGCTTCTGAACTGGTATATAAAGAGCCGAGTTCATCCTGCTGGCCGTCCAGCTTGCTATCTTTGGCAATCATGCCATTTACAATCAGGGCATCCCAGTCGACCATACCCACCTGCATCTGCCAGTCAATCAGACGCTCTTCATATTGCGCCGGAGTTTCATTGGCAAGCTGTTTAGGTTTAGGGCCAATATTAACAATCGTCGGATCAAAATAAATCGGCAGATTCATGCTGCTTTGCCAGAAACCCGGCAAACCTTTGCTCAAGATACTTCCGAACAGCAATACTACGAAGAACAAGCCAGCCAATACTGCCGACAAGCCTAACAGGCGAAATGCTTTTTCTTTACGATGACGACCTGCCAAAGAGTTCCGAATGGTCTTCTTACGCTTTTCACGTAGCTCGGCAGCCACAGATGGATCAATACGCTGATCTAAAGGTGTTGTATTTGAAGTACTCATTAGTCGTATTGCTCACGATATTTACGCACGATATACAGTGCAATAATGTTCAAACCTAAGGTGATCACAAATAATGTCAAACCCAGTGCAAAGGCTACCAGCGCCTGTGGACTTGCGAAGTCAGTATCACCGGTTAACTGGTTGACGATAGTAATAGTGACTGTAGAGACTGCTTCTAATGGATTGGCATGTAACTGCGGACTGTTCCCTGCTGCAAGCACCACAATCATGGTCTCACCAATTGCACGTGATGCTGCCAACAGGAAAGCCCCGATAATCCCCGGTAAAGCTGCCGGCAAAACCACCTGACGGATGGTTTCAGACTTGGTCGCACCGAGCCCTAAAGACCCATCACGTAATGCACGCGGCACCTGAGTAATAATGTCATCAGATAAAGAAGAAACGAAAGGGATAATCATGATCCCCATAACCAGACCAGCGGTTAGGGCACTAGTGGCATTAATATCAATACCAACCATGGCTCCTATGGCCTTCAGGAAAGGCCCAATAATCATTAAGGCAAATACGCCATATACGATAGTAGGAATACCTGCCAATACTTCAATGGTTGGCTTGGCCCAAGAACGGAATTTAGGTGATGCATATTCAGCCAGATAGATCGCAATCATCAAACCGACAGGGACAGCAATCAGCAGTGCAATACCGCTGACCATCAGCGTACCCCAGAGCAGTGGCAACAGACCATAACTGCCTTCAGCATTCCCGGAGGTACTAAAACCAGGATTCCACTCTGTACCAAAGAAAAAATCGAACGGGCTGACGAAGCTAAAGAAGCGCATTGCTTCACCGAACATCGACATCACAATCCCAAGCGTGGTCAGAATCGCAACCCCTGAACAGAGTGCCAGACCAATATTAATAATTTTTTCAACTTGGTTACGAGCTCGGAATTCCTGACTGATGCGATTTTTCGCCCAGACCAGTCCAGCCAGCGCCGCAGAAATCACCACCGCCAGCTTGGCAAATGTACCGATGGTCACAAATTTGGCCAGCTGCTCTGCAGCTGCTATTTCATAAGCAGCCGGTGTATCACTGACTCCAAAACCGGAAGCGAGTGCCTGTACACGATCAACGACAACACCCAGACTTGCCGGATCAAGCTGAGCCGATACTTCTGGCGGCAGATGATTAATCACCACTTGTTCCAGGAAGCTTGGCTCGACAATATTCCAAACAATCAAAATTAAAAACGCAGGGATTCCACACCACAAAGCAACTAAGGCGCCATAATAACTTGGACGCGAATGTAAGTTCGCAGAATTGTTTCCCTTACCTGCTAGGTTCCGGCTTTTACTTAATCCGATTTGATAGGCTATGGCAATGATTGCCAGCAAGACACCTATGAGTAGCAGATTCATGTATTCTCCACTGTTTTTTCAATTTTCATGGTTTGAAAAAACTTAATCTATCGCAACACACCAATGGCAGGTCGTCCCTGCCATCAGCGCTTTGAGCATTATGTATTACTTTACAACCACCGCTTTGCCTGCTTTAAAGTTCGCAAGTACTGCTGCACGTTCTTTGTCTGACATTGAAATCAGGCCGGCTTTTTCCAGTTTTGAACCTTTACCTGATACTTTCTTGCTCAGGAAGTATTCGGTGAACTGTGGTAAACCTTTGATTGACTTCAGGTGTTCGCCTTTCACATAAAAGAACAATGGACGTGAAACCGGATAAGAACCATTCAGAATAGTTTTTTCAGAAGGTGCAACATTATTCACTGTGGCAACACGTAAACGGTCACGGTTCTGGTCATAGAAACCTAGACCAAATACACCAACTGCACTTGGAGAAGTTTTTAAGCGCGCCAATGTTTCAGTGTAGTCACCGGAAATTTCAATCACACGGCCATCTTTACGGAAGTTTGTACACGCTTTTTTCTTGGCCTCTTTATCTAAAGACTTAATTGCAGCGTACGATTCACAACCTGCATCCACCATTTTCTCCTGGAACACTTCGCGCGTACCATGGTTAGAAGCAGGAATCACCAAGGTGATCGGCTCATTTGGAAGTGCTTTATCAATCTGGTTCCAGCGTGTATAAGGGTTAGCAACCATTTTCCCCTGAGATGGCAACTGAGCCGCAAGCGCGGCATAAACATGTTGTGGACGTAATTTATAAGCTGCTTTATTGGCATTAGAAGCAAATACAATACCGTCATAACCAATTTTGATTTCTAATACCTGGTTGACGCCATTCTTTTTACATTCTGCCAGCTCAGAGCTTTTAATCTGGCGAGATGCGTTTGCGATATCAATCGTGTTATCACCCACACCCGCACAAAATTGCTTTAAGCCACCTGAAGAACCGCCCGAACCGACCACTGGAGTTTTAAATTGTGGAAAGGTATTTCCAAATTCTTCAGCAACAATACTTGCATATGGAAGAACAGTTGAAGAGCCAGCAATTTGAATAGTGTCACGTGCAGCATGTGCTGTAGTGACTGCCGCCCCAGTGAGTGCAATTGCTAAAGTAATATTTGTAAAGCGCATTCTGTATCTCTCTCATTTTTGCAATTTGGAGTACATTACTTTTGATTCAGTTTTGTACTTGTTTCGATACTTGCATTTTGATTTTAGAATATGACAGACAGGTTACAACTTTGTGACACTTTCATGATGTTTCGTTTTTAGCTTCTGTTTTTTATTACCCTCTGTGGTTTACAGCATGACTTAAGAGCGGTTTAGAATTATAAAAAGATTAATTTTATAATTATTAGCTTACTTGTTTTTTTATTTTTATGAAAAATAAAAATTTACTTATCGTCATATTAATTACTTCTTTAACCGACCTCCCTATGTGCGTGCTATTGAGGAAAAAGTATTAAAAAAGGAGATCTTTCGATCTCCTTTTTTAATTTTTCAATCAATTAAACAATGGGCGGTGTATAACTACCATCTGCAATTGAATCCTTGATGCGATCCGCTTCTGCCAGTACCAATGCCAGCAGATTTTGCACGTTCTCAAGTGTGGCTACCGGGCTTAAAGTGGTCATTTTCAATGACTGAACATTGCCGACCTTAGTCACCCCAATATTCGCTTCACCACGAGCAAACAGTTCATCTGCTACGTTCTGGTTCAGTGCATCCACAAACTCAGCTGGATAGCCTTCAGGCACTACACGGAACAGTACTGATGCAAATTGTGGCTCAACCAGAAGTTCCAGACCATCAGTCGCCTTGATGTAATCTGCAACGTCACGGGTCAGTTTCACCCCATGATCGATCATCGATCCATACAGCTCTTCGCCGAGTGCTTCTACGGTCATCCACAATTTCAACGCGTCAAAACGGCGCGTGGTTTGTAAAGACTTCGAGACCAGGTTTGGCACGCCATGTTCTTCATCATAAGCCGAGTTAAGATACTCCGCCTCATAATGCATGAAACGGTAGTTCGCTTCATCTTTGAGCAAGAATGCACCACATGAAATGGTTTGGAAATAATGCTTGTGGAAATCCAGTGTAATCGAATCAGATAACTCGATCCCATCCAGCATCGCACGATAGTCATTCGACAGAATCAGTGCCCCACCCCATGCCGCATCGATATGCATCCACGCGCCATATTTGTTGGTGATTTCACGAATCTGTTTGAGTGGGTCAATCGCGCCAGCATCTGTTGTACCTGCAGTTGCAACCACACAAGCTACGATCTTGCCTTCAGACTGAAGATGCGCCATGGTCTTTTCCAGAGCATCAACATCCATTTGTGCATTTTCGTTTACAGGAACAGTCACAACTGACTGGAAGCCCATGCCCATCATTGCCATGTTCTTTTGCACCGAAAAGTGTGCATTTTCAGAACAGATGACTTTGACATTGCGCATTGCGTCCGCAGGAATACCATCCCGCTGAACAGACCACGGCTGGCCGTTTTCATCTTTCCAGTTTTTCGCGATACACGCATCACGCGCAAGCAACACACCCATCAGGTTCGATTGCGTACCACCCGAAGTGAATACACCTGCCTGACCTGCACCATAGCCGACTTTTTGACGAAGCCAGTCAATCAACTGTACTTCCATCAAAGAACCCGCCGGGCTTTGATCCCAAGAGTCCATAGACTGGTTGGTAGCGTTAATCAGCACTTCCGCGATTTGGCTGGTCACCATGGTCGGACAGTGCAAATGTGCTAATGAATGTGGATGATGAACTTTCAAGCTTTTATTTAAGAAAAGCTCCACCATACGCTCAAGTGATTTTTGTACACCCAAACCTTCTTTAGAAGGATTGAAGGCAATGGCACTACGTAACTCTTTGATGCTACCGCCAGTATACATTTTGTCGTTTTGCAACCATGCTGCAACCGCTTTGGTCGCCTGGTCCATTGCTGACTGATAGTCAGCAATGGATGCAGCATCATTGCAGAGTAACGCTTTACGGTGTTCTGCAAAATCTACCATGAATTATGCGCCTCGAACTGCTACAAGAGCTTCAGTAACCGCTTTCTTGAAACGGGCAATCACTTCTACACACTCTTCTTGAGTGATAATTAACGGACAAAGTAAACGGATTACCGTACCGTTACGACCACCTTTTTCTAGCAACAGCTTATTATTGAAACATGCTGTCTGAATAGCGGCTGCCAATTGGCCGTCTGCAGGTAAAGAACCCATGTGGTCAGCAGATTGTCGCTCGTCCACAATTTCAATACCGATCATTAAGCCTCGGCCACGTACATTACCGATACACGGAAGTTCCTGCGCCAACTTTTTCAATTCAGCTTGCAGGAAATCACCGCGTTCTTGCGCATTTTGTGCTAAGTTTTGTTCTTTGATGGTCTTAATCACCGCAAGACCAGTCCCCATCGCCAGCTGGTTACCACGGAAAGTCCCCGTATGGCCAGCAGGCTGCCAAGCATCAAATTTACGTTTAATACCCAGTACTGCCAGTGGCAAGCTGCCACCTACTGCTTTAGACATAACAACAACGTCAGGCTCAATTCCTGCATATTCAAAAGCGAACATTTTGCCTGAACGGCCAAAGCCTGCCTGAACTTCATCAAGAATGAGTACGATATTGTGTTTTTCAGTCACTTCGCGGATTTTTTTCAGCCATTTTACCGGCGCAGTCACTACACCGCCTTCACCCTGAATGGCTTCAAGAATTACAGCAGCCGGTTTAGTCACACCACTTTCTACATCTTCAATGAAATTTTCGAAGTAGTAAGTCAATGCGTCAACGCCCGCTTCCCCGCCCAGACCAAGTGGGCAACGGTATTCATGCGGATATGGCATGAATTGAACGCCTGGCATTAAGCCATTGACCGCATTCTTCGCAGACAGGTTACCTGTCATTGCAAGCGAACCGTGAGTCATACCATGGTAACCACCAGAAAAGCTGATCACCGAGCTGCGACCGGTAAAGGTTTTGGCTAATTTAATCGCTGCTTCTGTACCATCTGCACCAGATGGACCACAGAACTGCAGGCAGTACTCTTCTTTACCGCCTGGCAGCTGTTCAAGCAGCGCCTCAGTAAAAGCATCTTTTAAAGGTGTTGTTAAATCCAAAGTATGCAATGGCAGACCGCTTGCAAGCGTATCCTGAATACTTTGAATGACCGCAGGATGATTATGGCCTAATGCCAATGTTCCTGCCCCAGCTAAACAATCGAGGTACTCTGTACCTTCGACATCGGTAACCCAGCAACCTAATGCTTTTGCTATCGCAAGCGGTAGTTTACGCGGATAGCTACGAACATTGGATTCCATCTGACTTTGGCGAGTCAAATAGTATTCGTTAGTAGAATTAGTGGCAGGGTTTACTGAAGAAACGCTCATATCGAATTACCATCTCTGATATGGGTTAATAGAAATAAGTCGGGTGACTTGCGGTCCTTTGACTCGGTGCTTTATAAATTCCAGTTTGATGGTTTACTCATACATCATAACTAGGAGGCGGATGATACAGTCTTTTACAGGAAAATAAACGACTTTCGCCACAATTTTGCTGATTTTTTATCGAAAAAAAATATCATGCCGATTTGTCATCTGAATTATCATCTTAACCTGTGACCACCGAAAGAAAAGCACGTTCTTTTATACTTTTTTGTAGCCTTTCAGCAATCTTTCTTGGTATTTTATAACTTTAGAGATAAGTCTATAATTTTTATGATATTTAATTTCAAGAATTGAGGTTAAATATAGAGCGATAATTTAACATTCTTACCACAAATATTTTGCAAAAAAACCATAGTCAGGATTTAATATTTTTATAACAGCCCAGATGGCTTCTTTAAGAAAAACAGGACCACAATATGCGTCTTTTAGCGTTATCCAGTATTATCCTTGCAGGCACTTTAGCAACCACGGCTTTTGCAGCTCCCAATGAGTCATTGAATTATAATGTAATTAATCTATCCGCAGATGCCAGACGTGATATTTCCAATGATGAAATGCATGCTGTTTTGTATCTTGAAAAATCCCATAAACAACCAGCCCAACTTGCTAGCCAGATTAATCAGCTGATGAATCAGGCGATGGTAACAGCACGCAAATATCCAACCGTTAAAATTGAGACTGGCGCCCAAAGCACTTATCCAATTTATGATAATGACAACCGTAAACTTAAAGAATGGCGTGGCCGTGCTCAAGTGCGTCTAGAGTCCACTGATTTTAAAGCCACTTCTCAGCTGATCGCAGAGTTGCAGCAAAACTTCCAGACCGAATCCATTAACTTCACCGTGTCGGATGCAAAACGCAAAAAGGTAGAAAATGAATTGATGGTCGAAGCCACCAAAAACTTTCAGCAGCGTGCCCAAGCCCTCACACAGGCCTGGAACAAGCCGGGTTATCAGCTGGTTAATTTAAATCTGAACACCAATAACTATACCCCGCAACCTATGCCACGTATAGCCATGATGAAGGCCGCTGCCCCAGCCGATGCCATTACAGAACAGCAGATGGCGGCAGGTGAATCACAACTGACAGTCAGTGCTAATGGTACTATTCAGCTGAAATAATTGAAATTCCCCTTATTTCAGGAAAGAGTTAGAGAAAGTTAAAATGCATAGCATATTAAAAACTATCTCAGCTTGGTCCTGCCAAAAAAGAAAATTTATTTCATAGAAAATCCCGCTCGAAAGCGGGATTTTTTGAATCTAGATTCTAAGTCTGTTTTAATAAATCGCCATATGATTGCGATCTACTTCAAATAACATTCAAAAACATTAAGCTAAAAATTAATCATAAGTTATTATTCTAAATATATTTTATTGAGTCTTACCTTCCTAACAATTACCATCAACAACACTCCAAAACCACTTAACAAGTAGTTAAGTTGGTAGTTAAATTTTTATAGATAAGATATATATGCTCACCGTAAAGCTAATTGAAGCTATTCAGCCTCTTGATGATAAAACTGTTAAAAATTTTAATAGTGAATTGCTATACCTCTTCACTTCCACAACCGGTCGTAAAGTTTGGAAAGTGATTTACACTTTAAGTCCACAGAATTTATGACATAAACAACAATGTCTTCCACAAGCTACTAAAGCATTTTTTTTTACTAGAGCACCAGATCCCATATTTAACTTTCACTCAATTCTATTTATTTAGTTGTCAAAATTAGCCCATACATCATGGATCATATGTTGATTATCCACTTCAAATAATAAGCATACCAGCAACCGGTACTTATCAATTTTTAAAGCCTCTTCAATGGCTTCTTCGACCGAATCAAAAATCTGAGCTAAGTCCGGAATTTTCACATAAATTCGATTAATAGCTACATCGTTTTCTTCAATTTTCCCAACAAACTCATCTTGATCGTAAAGGTGAATTACATATCCCAAGAATTCCGCATTATCCGGAAGCTCTAGACGGCGCTTTGCTTCTTCAACCTTAATACGTTCACCATCGACTTTTTGTTGCTGTGCTTGTGCTATACGCTCTTGCAGTGAGCCTCTTTGTTTTGCTTGCCCCATTTTCTATTCCTCGTTAAGTAATATTTTCTTTTAATTCTTCATCTTTGGGATTTTTATAAAACCAATAAAATTGCTTAATAAATACAAACTCATCATCGAGATTAGCATGCTGTTCAGGGTAATCAACTGACAAAAGTTTCTCGACACCAAAAGTCGATTCGATAAAATCTATTAATACCTGCTCATCAATCTGCTCAATAATCCATTTATATTGATCATATTTAAGGTCACTTCTATGGGGTACTTTACGGTTACCACCTTCTGCTATCCCTAAATATGAACATATAATTAAAATTATATTTTCAGGATTATTAGGTAATTCTTTTACTAGATTTCTTTCATAAGTCATTTTTTACTCAGCTCCAAGTTATAAATTCCAGCAATTAGATTGAATCTCAAACCGAGTCTTTTAGCTCTATTGCGATAACGTTCCGCAAGGATCTTGAAAGTTTTCAAACTGCCAAATACATGCTCAATCCCAATTCTTCTTTTATTGATTTGCTGATTATAGGTTTTTAGTTCAGGATCCAGTTTACAACGCTTCTTTGCTTTTAATGGCAACAAGCTACTTGGATACACTGTATAAATTCCCTGATAACCCTTATCTGCAAGGATAAATGCACCTGCAGGAATCTGATTCAAGTTACGTTTGAAGAGTTC